>JAJYTK010000076.1 GCA_021793095.1 Pseudomonadota bacterium | reverse complement strand
GTTGTCCTTTTCCGAGAGCCGTGGAATATCAAAGGGACAACCGGAAATGCAGTAGCCACAACCAATGCAGTTGTCCTGATTGAAGTCCACAATCCCGTTGGTGTGCTGCACGATGGCGCCGGGCGAGGGGCAGGCCTCGAGACAGCCGGGCTCCACGCAGTGCATACAGCCATCTTTGCGGATCAGCCATTCGAGATCACCGGCCTCGTCCTCGTATTCGGCAAAACGCATCAGTGTCCAGGACTCAGAGCTGAGATCGTGGGGGTTGTCATAGACCCCCACGTTTTCACCAATCCCGTCACGCAGATCGTTCCACTCCATACAGGCCACCTGACAGGCCTTGCAGCCGATGCACTTAGAGACATCGATGAGCTTGGCCACCCCCTCGGTGGTTGGGATAGGATGCCGCGCCTGAGGTGAGGGGGTTGTCGTTGCAGAGCGGCGTTTAATATCTAAAGTTTCCACTGTCATGGCAGTCTCCTTACGCCTTTTCTACGTTGACCAAGAAGGACTTGAACTCTGGGGTCTGCGAGTTGCCATCACCAACAAAAGGCGTCAGTGTGTTGGCCAAAAACCCGGGTTTGGCGACCCCAACAAAGCCCCAGTGCAATGGGATACCGACCTGGTGGGTGGGTTTACCATCCACATCCAGAGTCTTGAGTCGTTTGGTCACTACTGCCTTGGCTTTGATAAAGCCGCGGTTCGAGCTGACCTTGACCCAATCACCTTTGGCGATGCCCAATTCGTCTGCCAGTTCTTCACCAATTTCCACAAACTGCTGGGGCTGAATGATGGCATTCAGATCCACGTGTTTGGTCCAATAGTGGAAGTGCTCGGTCAGACGATAGGTCGTGCCGACGTAAGGGAACTTGTCTGCTTTACCAAAATCTGCCCAGTCATCTTCAAAGACGCGTGCAGCAGGGTTGCTGACAGCTTTGTCATTGTCTGGGAAGAGTGGGTTATAGCCCAGTGGAGTTTCAAAAGGCTCATAGTGTACTGGGAAGGGTCCTTCGGCCATGTTTTGACGGGCAAAGAAGCGCGCCACCCCTTCGGGGTTCATGATAAAGGGGCCCATACCATCAGCCGGAGACTCATCAACTTTGTAATCAGGCACATCAGCCCCGGTCCAAAGCCCGCGGTTTTCATCCCACTGGATGAGCGGACGCTTGGGATCAAAAGGCTTGCCTTGGGGGTCTGCTGAGGCACGGTTGTACATAATCCGGCGGTTAGCAGGCCAGGCCCAGGCCCAATTGAGGGTTTGACCAATCCCGGTGGGGTCACTGTTGTCGCGACGGGCCATATTGTTGCCGTCCTCGGTCCAGGAACCCGCGTACAGCCAGCAACCACTCAGTGTGGTGCCATCATCGCGCAGCTCGGCAAAGCCACTGAGCTGTTCGCCTGCCTTGCGAATCAAGCGATCGGGGTCATTGGGATCATAGAGATCAACCAAGGCCCGGCCGTTGATTTCCTTGGCCAGCTCATCAGCGGTGGGGTAGTACGGACGGACATAAGGCCAATCTAGATTGACGATGGGGTCCGCAAAGGTACCGCCTTCCTCTTCGTAGAGCTTGCGGATGTGTTGATACAACGTGGCCATGATCTCGATATCTGTCTTGGCCTGGGCTGGGGGCTCGGCGGCCTTCCAGTGCCATTGTAGCCAACGACCCGAGTTGACCAGCGTGCCATCCTCTTCGGCAAAACAGGAGGTGGGCAGACGGAATACCTCGGTCTGAATCTGGCTGCTGTCTACATCGTTGTGCTCGCCCGCATTGCGCCAAAACTCGGAAGTCTCGGTGACCAAGGGGTCCATGATGATCATGTACTTGAGATTGCTAAAGCCTTTGATCAGCTTGGCCTTGTTGGGGGCGGCTGCCAGTGGGTTAAAGCCCTGACAGATGTAGCCATTCATCTCGCCTTGGTTCATCAGCTCATAAGACTGCAGCATGTCGTAAGGCTTATCGAGCTTGGGCAGATACTCAAAGGCGTAGTTATTGCCTTCGTGGGCATGATCGCCCCACCAAGCTTTCATCAGACTTACGTGGAATTTTCTGTAATTACTCCAGTAGTTAAGCTGATTTTTGCGTAATGGCTCAGGCGTGCGCGCAGCAATGTAGTCTTCGTAGCTTTGCTCGCCTTCGTTGGGCAGGGTCAGGTAACCAGGCAACAAGTTGGTCATCAAGCCCAGGTCAGTCAGCCCTTGAATGTTAGAGTGACCGCGCAAGGCGTTCATACCCCCACCAGGGATACCGATGTTACCCAACAGCAGCTGCATCATTGCACCGGTGCGGATGATCTGCGAGCCGATAGAGTGCTGCGTCCAACCCAGGGCGTACAGGATGGTCCCGGCCCGATCGGGTGAAGAGGTCGAAGCCAATAGCTCACAGACCTGCTCAAACTTATCAGTGGGTGTACCACAGACCCGCTGCACCATTTCTGGGGTGTACTGGCTGTAGTGCTTTTTGAGCAGCTGGAAAACAGAACGGGGATGTTTTAAAGAAGGATCGCTTTTGACGTACCCATCTTCGTCACGCTCGTAATCCCAGGTCGAGCGATCGTAGGTACGATCATCGGCGTTATAGCCGGAAAAGATCCCGTCTTCAAATTCGTAGTCCTCACGCACAATAAAGGACAAGTCGGTGTAGTTACGGACGTACTCGTGCTGTACTTTGTCATTGTCTAACAAGTACTTGATCACACCGCCTAAAAATACGATGTCTGTCCCTGTGCGAATAGGGGCGTACAGATCGGCCACTGCAGCCGAACGGTTGAATCGAGGGTCAACAACGATGAGTTTGGCTTTATTATGCGCTTTTGCCTCGGTCACCCACTTGAAACCGCAGGGGTGCGCCTCGGCAGCATTACCGCCCATAATCAGCACAATATCAGCGTTTTTAATATCAACCCAATGGTTGGTCATCGCGCCACGACCAAATGTTGGGGCAAGGCCTGCCACCGTTGGTCCGTGTCAAACGCGCGCTTGGTTGTCAAAGGGCAACATGCCCAGACTGCGAATCACCTTGTGTGTGACATAGCCCACCTCGTTACTACTGGCCGAGGCAGCAAGCATACCGGTCGATGTCCAGCGATTGACGAGTTTGCCATCTGCGGTACGACGCAAGAGGTTTTCGTCACGATCGTCTTTCATCAAACGGGCGATACGCTCAAAGGCGTCTTCCCAGCTGATGCGCTCCCAGCGATCAGAGCCAGGGGCACGATACTCGGGATACTTGAGACGATTGGGACTGTTAACAAAGTCTGCCAGACCGGCCCCTTTAGGACAGAGTGTCCCGCGGTTGACAGGGTGATCGTGGTCCCCTTCGATGTGTTGAACGCTGGGTTCAGCGTTTTTAGCGCCATCTCCCAATGTGTAGATGAGGATCCCACAGGCCACCGAACAGTAGGGACAGGTGCTGCGGGTCTCTTTCATTTTAGCTAGCTTGTACTGCCTCGCCGCGGCTTGCGCGGGCTCGGGAGCAATACCCAGCATTGCCATGCTGGAACCCGCCAAAGTTCCTCCGCTAACTTTGAAGAACTGGCGTCTACTCATGTTAGTCATGAACGCTCCTTATTGTTGGTGCTGTGTCCATCAGGATGTGGAGATACAGCAATAAAAAACACTGACTCAGATTCACTTTAGGATAATGAATGAGTGAAACTGCCAATAACCCTTTTGCTAGTGCAGGTTTTAGTTGCAGCAATAAAGTGTTATGGAGAAATCACAAAACATAGAAAGTAAATCTAAATTGTTTGTAATTTAAAGACACAAAACAAAGCGATGGTAGGAATGCTTATACGGTGCATGTACAGCGGGCCCACTGTTCGCTACAGTGCCAAAAAGATAAAGATGATACCAAAAAAAACGCCGCTTTCAAAAGAATAAAAAATCGCCCACCCCGTCTCAAAAAACTGTTACGGGACTTGCCCTTGGTTGCAGTTGGAAATTGGCGAGATATGCTACTATGCGAGCATCCATGATTAAACGTTTACTCAACAGCCGTTTCGTACGCAATGTGTTGCTGGTGGCCACTGGGACGGCAGGGGCACAGGCAATTACCATGGCCTTTTCGCCCATTATTACGCGTTTGTATGGGCCAGAGGCCTATGGGTTGTTGGGGACGTTTTCGGCCGTGCTATCCATTGCAATGCCCATCGCGGCATTGACTTATCCCATCGCCATTGTTTTGCCTAAACGCGATGATGATGCACGCGGCATTGCCAAGTTGAGCGTACTGCTGGCCTTATTTATCTGTCTGATTGTTGCGACAGTGTTGCTCGTGGGCGGGCAACCCATTGCTCGATTGCTCGACCTGGAGGCCATTTCTGCTTTTTTATTGCTCATCCCCTTTGCCATGTTTCTCAACGTGCTGCAGCAAATCATGCAGCAATGGTTAATACGGAAAAAGCAGTTCAAGGTCTCGGCGCGCATCGCCATCTCGCAGTCACTCATCCTTAATATCTCAAAAACAGGCGTTGGCTTTGTTCATCCGGCGGGGGCCAGTTTGATTATCTTGGCCACGCTGGGCAATGCCCTCTATGCCACTCAACTATGGTTAGGGGCGCGGCGCTGGACCACCCCAAAAGACTATATTCATAAACCTGAGCATCGTTTGCCTAAATCTAAGGCTGTCGCTGCGCAGCATCGCGATTTTCCTTTGTTTCGGACCCCTCAGGTCACGATCAATGCCTTTGCCCAAGGCCTCCCTGTCTTGATGTTGGCCAGTTTTTTCGGCTCCTCAATTGCTGGGTTTTACACCTTGAGCCGCAGCGTCATGGCCGCCCCTGCACATTTGCTGGGCAGCTCGGTGGGCAATGTGTTTTATGCCCAAATCGCCGAGGCCGTCAACGCGGGCAAAGACCCACGCTCTTACCTCAATAAGGCCACCTTTGGCGCCTTGGCGGTGGCCATTATTCCCTTTGGCATCATCATGATTTGGGGCAGCCCGCTATTTGCCTTTATCTTTGGGGAGCAATGGCATACCGCCGGGACGTACGCCCAGTGGGTTGCCCTGTGGTTGCTGTTCTCATTGGCGGCCCGACCCGTCATTGCCACCATCCCAGTACTGGACATGCAGGGCTGGTTTTTGATGATGGAAATTGTGTTTACCTCTCTGCGCGTCGCTGCCTTGGCGCTCGGGGCATGGGTATTTAAAGATCCACTCTACGCCGTGGCTGGCTACACCATCATGTCAGCTCTTTTTTATATTTCTCTGTATGTGATGGTGATCGTGCGCGCTAACAAGCGCGGGGATTTGGCCGCGGGAAATTCGGAGGAATAGAGCGGCCGCGGCCCATTATTGGATCACGCGCTAGAGAAGCCCCACGCTTTGATTGAAGCTCAAAACACCAACTCAGACTGCTGGGCAATTCGCGCCATGCATCCCTGCAGATCATAGCCCTCGGCTTTGAGCCAGTCGGCGTTATAGCAGGTATCTAGGTAGCGGTTGCCGGCATCGCCCGCGATGATGACGAGTGAGCCAGCCTCATTGGCGGCACGCATTTCGGTGGCGAGTGTCAGTGCCCCGCAAAAGGCGGTACCGGTCGAGGGGCCAAAGGCAAAGCCCAGCACTTGTTTGATGTAGTGCACCGCAGCGATAGAATCCGCATCGGGGATCGGCAGCATCCTGTCGATGACCGTGCGTACAAACGAGGGCTCGACACGGGGGCGGCCAATGCCCTCAATGCGTGAGCTTTGATCCGTGGTCAAGGCTTTGTTGCCACTCTTGTAGTATGGCAAAAAGATAGA
The DNA here is from genome assembly GCA_021793095.1 of Pseudomonadota bacterium. Taxonomy (GTDB): domain Bacteria; phylum Pseudomonadota; class Gammaproteobacteria; order Burkholderiales; family Burkholderiaceae_B; genus Paenalcaligenes. Next base: position 34 of record JAJYTK010000076.1, on the reverse strand, counting down.
GTTTTCAGGATCCACCACACATAGCTGTGTGGAC
>JAJYTK010000075.1 GCA_021793095.1 Pseudomonadota bacterium | reverse complement strand
ATCCAAACCCGCGAGCATTAAAGCACTAAAGGTTAAATAAGGATTGGCCATTGGATCCGGGAATCGCGCCTCCACGCGCCGTGCTTTGGGATTGCTCACATAAGGGATACGAATAGATGCTGAGCGATTACGCGCCGAATAAGCCAGCTTGACGGGTGCTTCATAATGCGGGACTAAACGCTTATAAGAATTGGTGGTCGGGTTAGTTAAAGCGTTGAGCGCACGGGCGTGCTTGATAATGCCCCCAATATAATACAAAGCCATATCAGACAACCCACCGTATCCATTGCCTGAAAAGAGGTTTTCTCCATCCTTCCAAATGGATTGGTGAACATGCATCCCAGAGCCATTATCACCATATAAGGGTTTGGGCATAAAGGTGGCAGTTTTGCCGTATAACTGGGCAACATTGAAAACCGTGTATTTAAAAATCTGGTTCCAATCAGCGCGCTCTACCAAGGTAGAAAAGCGGGTCCCAATCTCGAGCTGGCCAGCCGCAGCCACCTCATGGTGATGAATTTCAACGGGTACTCCCTGCTGCTCTAAGAGCAGGCACATTTCTGAGCGCATATCTTGGTAGGCATCAATAGGCGGCACACGGCTGTAGCCCCCCTTGAGACCAGGCCGATGTCCCAAATTGCGATAACCCGTCGTTTGACCCGCCTGGCCATGCTGGGTTGCCCAGGGAGCGGTTTCTGAATGGATTTCTACAAAATGGCCGCCCTGATCTTGCCCCCAACGTACTCCATCAAAAACAAAAAATTCGGGTTCTGGGCCAAAGAAAACCTGATCTCCTAATCCTGTAGAACGCAGATAGGCCTCTGCACGTCGTGCAAGGGATCGCGGATCGCGCTCGTAGCCATTAAGATCAACGGGATCCACCACATCGCAGGTAAATATCACCGTGCGTTCTTCACGAAAGGGATCGAACCGCATGGTGTTTAAATCAGGCATTAACAGCATGTCTGAAGCCTCAACCCCTACCCAACCGGGCATGGACGAACCATCAAAGGGGATACCTGACTCCATGCAATTTTCATCAAAACGCTCTGCGGGCAAAGTGAGATGATGCTCACGACCCAAAATATCAGTAAATCGGCAATCTACAAAAGGAATATCATTCTCAGCGAGATAGGCGGCAATTTGTTCTGGGCGTGACATGCAAACTCCGTATCAGGGGTAAATGAATAGCAGGGTTAATGTTAAAACAAAAGAATTATTTGCGTGCGAACCGCACGGCCCTCAAAGCACATTTAGTGCATAAACAACAAAAACATCAAGATTCTTGGGTACTCAGAAACAGAGTTTGTAAGTCAGTCAAAAAACGCCATCCCAGCTCCGTCGCACAGATCCTATCAAAACGGTCCTCCATCAAACCTTTATCGACGGCCTGTTGAATCGCTTTTGAAATCCACTGCCCGCCCAAACCCGCACGCGCTGTAAAGTACTCATAAGGTACCCCATCTTTGAGTCTCAACACATTAAGCATGAATTCAAAGGGCAATTCTGTTGCCTTTACCTCGTAGCGCTCGCTAACTTGCTTGCCCTGCCCTTGTAATGCCTGCTGCATCCAGACTTGAGGATTACGCGTGCGTGCCATGCGAGTAATGGAATGCGGAAATGAGATTTTGCTATGCGCTCCTGGACCGATTCCCAGATAATCTCCAAATGACCAGTAATTCATGTTGTGAGCGCCATAGTGTTTATGTTTGGCAAAGGCCGACACCTCATAGTGCTCAAAACCTATGTCTGTCACTGTATCAATAATCTGGTCATGCATAGCTGCACTGTCTTCTTCGCGCGGCAACTCTGGTGGATATTTGGCAAAAACAGTATTGGGTTCGAGCATCAGCTGATAAATTGACAGGTGAGTTGCACCACTATCAATGGCGCGATGCACCCCCTTTAGGCAGTCTTCAACAGATTGACCGGGCAAAGCATACATGAGATCAATATTGACACGATCCACCGCTGCTAATGCCGCGTAGATGGCTTGTTGGGCTTGATGAGCGTCATGGATGCGCCCTATTTTCTGCAGTACATCGTCATTAAAACTTTGTACGCCAATAGATAACCTATTGACACCGGCCTGGGCATAGTCCGCAAAACGGCCTGCCTCACTGGCGCCTGGATTCGCTTCTAAGGTGATTTCAGCCCCCTGCGCCAATGGCAAATATGCGCGTACCATACTGATGACGCGATCTATAAATGCCGCACTCATCAGACTCGGTGTCCCCCCACCAAAAAACACAGAAATGATAGAGCGACCCCAGATATCAGGCAGTGCCTGCTCCAGATCGATTTGCAAAGCACGGAAAAAATCATCCTCAGGAATCACCTCAGGCGCCACATGCGCATTAAAATCACAATAAGGACAGCGACGGACGCACCAAGGCAAATGAATATATAACCCCAGTGGCGGCAATATTGAGAAATTAGGGCGCTGGCTGCTTTTGGGGGATAACAGCTGTATGGGCTTCATAGGGATGTCTCACGAGAAATCACAAGGGTGAAACCTAATAAATATTACTTAATTGGGTAAATAAAAAACGCATCGCTTGACCGCGGTGACTGTGCTCATTTTTTTGAGTGGCATCCAACTCGGCAGCAGTGCATTTGAGTTCGGGTAGCCAGAAAATAGGATCATAGCCAAAACCATGCTGCCCCTTGGGGCTGTGACCTATTTCACCCCACCACATACCCTGTGCGATTAATGGCAAGGGATCATCGGGATGCCGAACATGCACCAAGAGGGCAACAAAACAGGCCCGACGCTGCGTGACCCCCTGCATTTGATGCAAAAGCAATGCATTGTTAGCCGCATCAGCATCGAGGCCCTCGAGCTGTACTTGCACATCGGCCTCCAGCGCCCCGTTGGCTATTTGCTGCGCCGCATACCGTGCAGAAAGCACACCCGGTGCTCCGTTAAGTGCATCAACGCAGATGCCCGAATCATCCGCAATGGCGGGTAATCCGGTGGCTGCACTGGCATGGCGGGCCTTGGTTAAAGCGTTTTCTAAAAAAGTTCCATAGGGCTCTGGGGCAGCGCTGACATTAAATTGCCTTTGTGCAGCAATAGTTAGGTTTAAAGGCGCCAACAGCCGTTCGAATTCTGCCAGTTTACCCGGGTTATTAGAGGCCAAAACAATGGTTTGATCAGGAGTATGCGCTGATTTAGTCAAGGCAGCCCTCATTGTATGTATCTTTACTCATTAAAACTGAATGCCCATCTGTTCCTTGAGGCATTGGCGCTGTCGCGCAAAGAGCTGCCCGATGCCTTTTTGTGCGACATCCAGTACTTGACCGAGCTCATTACGTGCAAAGGTAGCCCCTTCGGCGGTACCTTGGATTTCAATAAAATGCATCTCACTATTCATCACGATATTGACATCGGCATCGCAGCTAGAATCCTCTTTATAGTCTAGATCCAGCAAAGGCTGGTTGTCGGCCAAACCGACTGACACGGCTGCCACCTGTTTTAAGAGTGGGTTACGTTGCAGTTCACCTGTTTCAAGTAATTTGTTGACTGCCAAAGCAGCCGCCACCCAAGCCCCTGTGATACTGGCGCAGCGCGTCCCTCCATCAGCCTGTAAGACATCGCAATCCAGCTGAATGGTGCGTTCGCCTAATAATTTGAGATCAAAAGCCGCACGCAAGCTACGCCCGATTAACCGTTGAATTTCTTGTGTGCGCCCACTTTGTCGACCTCTTGCGGCCTCGCGACTGCCTCGTGTATGTGTTGCCCGTGGCAACATGCCATATTCAGCGGTGACCCAACCCTGCTCTTGGTCAGTTAAAAAAGGCGGGACGCGATCAAGAACACTGGCATTGCACAGCACATGGGTATGTCCCATTTTGATCAGCACGGAGCCTTCAGCATAGCGCGTAAACTCCAATTCAAATTCCACTGGACGCAAAGCATCAAAAGCTCGCCCGTCACTGCGTTCATTAAAATGTTTTTCTGTGTCCATGACCATTTATTCGCCTAATTTATTAACAATCAATCCATTGTACGTGAATGTACACTCTATACCGCACTCTATGCTAGCATTTCACTGTTTTCACGTACTTTGGTTGACTCTTGTTTTGCCACCCTCTCATTCCTTTAGGTAGATCTCATGGCTATTTATAGTATGACGGCCTTTGCCCAGGCGCGCACCACATTTGAGCAGATGCAAATTCTACTGGAAATTCGCAGCGTTAATAACCGTTATTTAGATTTACACCTGCGCATGCCTGATGAGTTGCGCTTTTTTGAGCCCCGCCTACGCGCCCTTATTTCTGAACACATCAGCAGAGGAAAATTAGATGTACGTTTACAAGTTCAAAGACAAAATACGACGGCTGCTGCACCTTTAGCCACAGAATTTTTGGAATCAGTTAGGGCACAGCTAAAACACATTCGCGAGGTGCTGCCCGAGACCCCTGCCCCTGCTTTTAATGAGCTTTTTGCTTTGGCCAGTCAACACCAAGAAATTGAAAAGGAGCATTGGCAACCCTTGCTTGAAAGCCTCACCGCTGAGGCTTTACAAGAGCTCACAGCCCATCGTGCACGTGAGGGTGAACAATTAGGGACTGCCATGCGCGATTTTGCCCGTCAAATGTTGACGCATATTGAGACCGTCAAGAATCACCTGCCCGAGGTACAAAAGGAATACCAGCAACGTGTGGCACAGCGCTTACGCGAAGCGCTCGAACAGGCCAGTCCAGAGGGGATGCAATACGTCAGTGCAGAAGAATTTAATGCGCGTGTCGCTCAAGAGGCTGCGGCATTTAGTTTACGCATTGATGTGGCCGAAGAGATCACCCGGCTGGAGGCTCATGTGAATGAGCTTTTCCATCTACTCGGGGCGCCCCAAAGTGAGCACATTAAAGAAGTGGCAACAAAACATACCTCTAAAAAAACCAAACACAATAGCTTAGGGAAACGTTTGGATTTTTTATTTCAGGAAATGAATAGAGAAGCCAATACCTTAGGCTCCAAGGCGGGTTCAATAGAACTCACACAAGCCGCCATAGAATTAAAATTATTAATTGAGCAGCTGCGTGAACAAGCACAGAATTTAGAATAATCTTGTTTTTGTCGGTACATACAAAAACGGCCATACTTCGACTGAAGTATGGCCGTAATAACGCTAGTTGGGATTAACGCTGCTCATTGGCGTGACGTTTGCGCAGTTCTTTTGCTGCGTTAACCATCGCCTGTAATGCAGGGCGTGTTTCATCCCAGCCGCGTGTCTTGAGACCGCAGTCAGGGTTGACCCAAAGACGCTCTACAGGAATCTTTTTGGCGGCGCGCTCCATGAGCTCAACCATCCAGTCCTGATTAGGCACCAAGGGTGAGTGAATATCATAAACCCCTGGACCGATGTCATTGGGATAGTGGAAATCCTCAAAGGCATCAAGCAGCTCCATATTAGAGCGCGAGGTTTCAATGGTAATTACGTCTGCATCTAGAGCGGCAATGGACTCCATGATGTCATTAAATTCGGAATAACACATATGGGTATGAATTTGTGTTTCCGGTTTGACGCCGCCGCAAGTGATCTGAAAGCTGTCGACTGCCCACTCTAAATACTCAGCCCACTTGTCTTTACGCAGGGGCAAGCCCTCGCGAATGGCAGGTTCGTCTACTTGAATGGCTTTAATACCACCGGCCTCAAGATCCAAGACCTCATCGCGCAAGGCTAAAGCGATTTGGCGGCAGGTCTCTTCACGAGGTTGGTCATCACGGACAAATGACCACTGCAACATCGTAATAGGACCGGTTAGCATCCCTTTTACGGGGCGATCAGTGAG
>JAJYTK010000074.1 GCA_021793095.1 Pseudomonadota bacterium | reverse complement strand
TTGCCAGTCACCAAACTGGCGAAAAAGCCTGAGTAGCTATTCCAGGTAGGAAAGGTGCGACAACCGATCACCAATCCAATGCCGCGCGGAATCACGCGCCAGTGCTTTTCTAGACGCACCTCTTGGCCACGGCCCATGGGCTTGACCCACTCTGCCTGTGGAGGCACGGAGGTCATGGCTTGCCAAGCATAAGCGACGGCCTCAAGGCCGCGATCTTGGGCATGAGGCCCACCCGCCTGAAAAGCCATGGGAAAGCCCTGACCACTGGTATGCATGGTGGCGTGACCCATTAAAAAGCTGCACTGATTGAGGCGCTGCAAAATTTCTAGACAAATGCCTGTGCGCACCTCGATACTGGCTAACGCCCAATCACCCTGCGCCTCGGTCGCGGCGTTGATCAACTCATCTGCACTGGCCAAAGGATACTGGATGCCCAATGCGAGCCCATGAGGCGAGATCTCGTGCCCGCCAAGCGCGGCACCCGGATGATCCGGCAAGGAAAAAGGCTGCTGCAACAGGGCCTGAAAATCATCTTGACCCTGTTGGCGCGCACCCTCACCGTATATTTTTTCACTGGGCACCTCAGGATAGAGGGTCCAGAAATCGCGCGTAGCGATGGCCTGAACCGCCTGCTCTAATGCTGTTTGATGCCGTTCAAATAACTGACTCATGAAAAACCTTTGTCTGGTGAAAAGTGTCTAATGCGTGGCTTAACACCTATCGCACAGGTGATGTGGGTAAGAACCCTAATAGCGTAAATTGCACAGAATCGACTAAAAATAATTGGACGCTATCGAATCTGGCAACTGCCAAACATCCCAAAAATGCCTCTAGGTGTTAAGCTCATAACCATTATTGACCGACCGGACGGTTTGCACAATAGTGAGAACCCTAACCCGGCCGCATCGCTTGGTTATTAGATTTATTTTGGCTAACACTTTAGGAGGGACAACGTGTGCAGTCAGCCCGCTTCGTCTGAAATTAATACCCACCTCGCCGAGGGGGTGCTACACATCACGCTCAATCGCCCAGACGCATTGAACTCACTCAATGCGTCCATGCATCAAGCATTGCAGCGTGCATTTGATCGCGCACAAAATACGGATGTACGTGCCGTCCTACTGACCGGCAATGGTCGCGGTTTTTGTGCCGGTCAGGATCTGAGTGAGCAATCACCCGAGCACAAAGACTATGACCCAGATCTGGGTCAGACCATCGAAAAATACTACAACCCGCTCATCCGTAAAATCACCCAATTGCCCAAGCCTGTCATCTGCGCGGTTAATGGCGTCGCTGCTGGCGCCGGCGTGAGTTTGGCCTTGGCTTGCGATATTGTTTTTGCCGCCCGTTCTGCAAAATTCATACAAGCCTTTGCCAAAATTGGCCTGATCCCTGACTCGGGTAGCACTTGGTTTTTGCCTCATTTAATTGGGCCTGCTCGGGCAATGGCTCTGGCCCTGACGGCCGAACCGGTCAGCGCTGAAAAAGCCCAACAGTGGGGGCTGATCTGGCAGGTCACCGAGGATGACCAACTACTGGAAACCGCTCATCAACTCGCGATCGAGCTCGCCCAAGGGCCCACCTTTAGCTTCGGATTGACCAAACAGGCAATACATGCGGCCAGCACACAGAGCCTCAATGATCAGCTCGAGCTCGAAAAGGCATTCCAGCGCCGCGCCGGCTTTAGTCGCGACTTCCAAGAAGGCGTACAGGCCTTTTTAGAAAAAAGAAAACCCAATTTCACAGGGAGTGAATAGGCCATGACTACCCCCCAAACCCCTCTCGCCCCTCAACCCCTGGCAGAGCAGTGTGCCCAAACCATGTGGGAGGACGATGCGGCCACCCAAAAGCTCGGCATGGAGATTGTTTCAGTCAGCCCGGGCGCCGCAACGCTCACCATGCGCGTGACACGTGACATGGTGAATGGTCACAACACCTGCCATGGCGGCTATTTGTTTACCTTGGCGGATTCTTGTTTTGCTTTTGCCTGCAACACCTACAACCAACGTACGGTGGCTCAGCACTGCAACATCACATTTATTGCACCGGCATTTGCCGATGACTTTTTAACCGCTACGGGCAAAGAGGTCAGCCGCCAAGGGCGTAGCGGTATTTATGATGTAGAAATCACCAACCAAGATGGTGCACCGGTGGCGTATTTCAGAGGTTTATCGCGCACCATCAAAGGCGCTCTTTTAGAAGACTAGCGCTAGGTAATCACAGCCTAAATTATTTTTATATTTTATTTGTTTGGCAGTACGCCACCTGTGGAGGAACTATCATGAAACATCTCGAACGCGCCACAGCAGAGCTCGAACCCATAGAAACGGCATCTGTAGATGAAATTCGCGCATTGCAGCTCGAACGTCTGCGCTGGTCTTTGCAGCATGCCTACGACAACTCGCCTTTTTATAAGCAGCGCTTTGATGAAAAAGGAGTGCATCCATCAGATTTAAAACAGTTATCTGATCTATCGCTATTTCCTTTTACCACCAAAGAAGATCTGCGCAATACGTACCCATTTGGCATGTTTGCCACCCCACGCGAAGAGCTGGTGCGGGTGCATGCCTCATCGGGCACCACCGGCAAGCCCATTATCGTTGGCTACACTGCCAATGATATTGATGTCTGGGCCACGGTCATGGCGCGTAGCATCCGCGCGGCCGGCGGCCGACCCGGTGATATCCTGCATAACGCCTATGGGTATGGGCTGTTTACTGGCGGACTCGGGGCCCATTATGGCGGCGAAAAATTAGGCTGCACCGTGGTTCCTATCTCGGGCGGTATGACAGCACGCCAAGTAATGCTCATGCAGGACTTTAGTCCCAGCATTATCATGGTCACCCCCTCTTATATGCTGTCTATTTTGGATGAGTTTAAGAAACAGGGGCTGGACCCGCGCGCATCCTCTCTGCGTGTGGGTATTTTTGGGGCGGAGCCCTGGACCAACGCCATGCGCCAAGAAATAGAAGAGGCCTTTGATATGGATGCCGTCGATATTTATGGCTTGTCCGAAATTATTGGCCCCGGTGTGGCCAATGAATGTGTAGAAACCAAAGACGGCTTACATGTTTGGGAGGATCACTTCTTGCCCGAAATCATTGATCCCGAGACAGGCGAAACCCTGCCAGACGGCGAGTTGGGTGAGCTTGTCTTTACAACGCTCACCAAAGAAGGGCTACCCATGGTCCGTTACCGCACCCGTGATCTGAGCCGTTTACTACCCGGTACTGCGCGCACCATGAGGCGCATGGAAAAAGTGACTGGCCGCAGCGACGACATGATCATCCTGCGCGGGGTCAACGTTTTTCCAACACAAATAGAAGAGCAGATCCTAAAATGCGATGCCCTAGCACCACATTTTCAGATAGAACTGCGCCGTGCCGGCCGAATGGATGAAATGATTGTCCACGTCGAATGCCAAGCAGACCATAGCAGCGATGATGCACGCAATGCCGCCGCGCGCGAGTTGCGCAATCACATACGCAATACGGTTGGCATTAACTGTCATATTGAAATTTGCCTGCCTGAGTCTATTGAACGCTCTGAAGGCAAGGCCAAGCGCATTGTCGACAACCGCCATTAGACGCGGTGCACCCTCCTCACCCTCTGGGGCCATGAGTCTGATGGGGGTGAGGTATAATACGCCCCTGTGGCAAAACTGAATTTAGGATTGTTTTTATTATGGTACAAACTCGACGTGCAGCTGATTACGAAGAAAAGCAGCAAAATATCCGTCAAAATGCCGCCGCGGTCTTTGCCGACCTAGGCATGGAAAAGGCGTCGATGGCTCAAATTGCTGCACGCAGCCAAGTATCTAAGGCCCTGCTTTATCACTACTATCCCAGCAAAGCAGAGCTCATATTTGATATCATCTACAGCCATTTAAATGAGCTCTACGATGACATCAAAAAAGTAGCCAATGAGACACAGGATCTCGCCCCCGAAGAACGTTTACGGCGGTTGGTCCACCAGATACTAGAATGCTATCGAGACGCAGATGACAAACACCAAATGCAGCTCAATAGCCGCAGCTCTTTACCTGATGACAAAATCAAAGAAATCAATGAAATAGAGCGCAAAATTGTGCGTCTGATCTCGGATGTGATCCAAGACATCCACCCAGACCTAAATAAAGAAAAACCGTTGCTCAAGCCGGTCACCATGTCTCTTTTTGGCATGCTCAACTGGGTCTACATGTGGTTCAAGCCTAACGGCCCCATCTCGCGCTCAGATTATGCCGATCTCAGCACCACTTTATTTTTAGAAGGGGTCAAAGGGATCACCAACCGCTAGGCCACTATTGGCCCAGCGGTGATATGCAGACTAATGCCCCATAGGGCGACGAAACTCGAGCTGCCGCTCCCATTGAGGATCACCGCCTTCTATCTGTATCCAGCGATACCAGAGATCTGAAATAGAATCATCCATCAGGTGGCCCTGATGAAACACCCCCTCCATCACAGGCACTTGGCCAGTGATGTCTTGGGATATCACGATTTCTATATAGGGATCGGGGGCCTGAACACTTTCTACAGGCTCACCGTATTCTGAGCCGATACTGGCCAATGCCAGCTGGCCCACGATCTCAGCTGCTGAGGCATTCATACCCTCTGCGGTATCGGCAGTAGCGGATGGGGTGTCATCGGCATCCTCTTGGGCTTCAAGCCCTGCGGGGCGGTCGATCATCTCCCAATCATCGTCGCGCACCTCTATGGATTCCAGGCTCATACAAGCCTGCCCCAAACACTCTTGTTGGTCAGCCTGTGTATCGTCAAGCTCTTTGCGTGCCGCTGCCACCACATGGGCGTTCATCCCCTGAATAGGAGTGAAAACAAAACGATGCGCCACGTGCGGCCCCTCGCCAAACTCCTCGAGCTCAGCCACCTGGTCATACTGGGCCTGTAGATCCTCGTGCAGCATAGGGCCTAAATTAAAACGAGTGACCTCTATAAAAGCCATCGGCCCCTGCCCAGCCTCGCCCATAGAACTGAAATCAGTCCCCATCTGCACACGATAACGCGCATGTGGCAACGGCCCCTCTAGATAATCAAATAGCAACACCGCGCGCTCTAATGGTGACATTTGCGCATCGGGGAAAAAAACCGAATCTGCACTCATGCCGGGGAAACGCTCAGACTGGTACCAAGACTCGTCAAACCAGTCATCCATTTCGCTGGATGCCACCTGCTCAAAACCCTCGGCGCTGACAAAAGATAAGTCGGTATCCTGCTCTGAAGCCGGTTGAGCCACAGCATTCGTCCCAAAGGCGACCGCGACTGATACAGCAGCGATGCCTAATAAACCAAATGGCGATGTATTTTTCATGAGTATCCCTTAGTAAAAAACGCTGTCTTTAGTTTTAGCATGTGCGCACCCGCTTTCAAACAAAACTTAGCGTTTTTTAACGACGCCCCTCCGTCCTTGGGGTCAGCCGCACTCAAGAACTACTCCTCTAAGGTGTCATAGCGCCAAAGATAAATGGTGACAAACAAACCCGGCAGAATCAAAATAGGCCGTGCCCAAGCCACCGGCATTATCCAAGCAGACACCGCCAGCGACACCCAAGTCAGGCTGATCGCCCATATTTTGGTGCGTTTGGGAATGGCTTTTTTAACTTGAAAATTGCGTAACTGCTCGCCAAACAAAGAGTTATTAAGCATCCAAACAGACATGCGCTCAGAGCCACGCATATAGCAAGCCAACGCCAGCAATAGAAACGGGGTCGTTGGCAGTAACGGCAAGAAAATACCGAGCACGCCTAATGAAACAGACAACGTGCCCACAAAATTATAGAAAAGACGCGCTAGCGGATGTCTGGCC
>JAJYTK010000073.1 GCA_021793095.1 Pseudomonadota bacterium | reverse complement strand
TCCAATTGTCGCACGAGTTGGCGTGCTAATTCATCAGAAATTTTACGGTGGCGGGCCAGAGAATAAATAGATTGTCTGGCCGTACTGATGATGGCAAGCCGCATTTTATTTTTTTCCAAATATAGCTGATGGCCCGGCTCCTCAGGATCTGAACTGCTAATAAATGTCTGCTTGAAATCATTTAAGAGCTGCTCTTTTAATTCATAAAGATCGATATCTGTGGGCAGGTTGGTGGTATCTACGGATTGAATATAACGGTCCAGCTCTTTTTCAGCTTGGTGTAAGGCAAAGCTGAGGGCTGTTTTGCGCTGTTCACCATGACGGGAATGCAGTGCGGTACTGCGCGGCATGTTGCTCAGTAATAAGGGGAGGGCGATGCTGGCCGCTACCAAGGTGGCAATGATTACCGTTGCGGCCAGAAAAATAGCTAAATCACGGGCTGGAAAAGCGCTGTTATCAGGTAATACCAAGGGTAATGTCATGACCCCGGCCAGCGATAAGGCACCGCGAGCCCCTGCAAAAGACAAGATCCAGATATGCACCCAGCGAATGGTATTGTCAATAGCAAAGAAGTTGGGGCGCAATAATTTTGAGCTAGACACCGCGACAGTGATCCACAAAAAGCGCAGCAACACTAATGCCAGCATAATGACAATGGCGTAAATCACCAGCCACCAAGGATTGTGATGGCCGGTTTGCTCAACTATTTTTACAGCACCCGTAAAGATATTAGGTAACTGCTCTCCTAAGAGAACAAAAATCATCCCGTTGAGCGTAAATTGGATGGTATCCCACATTGAGGTGCGGCGCATCCGTGTGAGCGTGCTGACGCGCCCTGAAAGCTCTAAATGGCCCATGGTCAAGCCTGCAGTCACGGCGGCTAAAATGCCAGAACCGCCGACATGTTCAGCCAGTGCATAGGCCGCAAAGGGCATCAGTAGGCTGAGCAGTATATCTGCCCCGGTGTCACTGCCAAAAAAACGGCTAAAGTAGCGATAGGCGGTAGAGAGGACTTGAGTGACGATAATCCCCATCAAAATGCCGGCAAATACGACCCACACAAAGGATTTAGCAGCATCCACTAGGGAAAAGGTGCCGGTCATGACCGCCGCGACGGCCATGCGAAATGCGACCAGCCCACTGGCATCATTAAATAACCCTTCGCCTTCCAAAATGGCCATGATGCGTCGTGGCATGGGTAGACGCCGTGTAATCCCATTCACAGCCACAGGGTCCGTCGGCGACACAATGGCCGCTAAAGCAAAGGCGACCATGAGAGGCATTGAGGGAATTAACCAATGCAAAAGATAGCCAAGCCCTAACACAGTGATGATGACCAACCCAAAAGCCAGCAAGAAAATACTAAAACGGTCTTTTTTTAATTCGTCTTTAGGTATTCGCCAACCGTCAAGAAAAAGTAATGGCGGAATAAAGAGGAAAATAAATACCTCTGGTTGTAATGCAATGCCTTCATTAAAAAAACTTGTAACAATAAATCCGAGGGCAATTTGAATTAACGGCGTTGGGATTCCCCAAGGCAAAACTCTACCAATCATGCTGCTAAGAATCACAGCAATAAGCATGACGAAAATGAGGATAATTGTTTCCATGATTTAATTCTTGGGGGAAAAATAAATAAATTTAAACTAAGTTTACCGTATCGTTACCCAAACCACTTATTTGTAATTAGCAACTTTTGCAATAAAGATTGGTAATCTTGAAGCCTCAATGCTAGTATTTTTTAAAGGTTTTACTTTATACAGCCCATCGCGGGGATGCAAACAGTAACAAAAAAACAATAACGCCAATCAAACAAGACAAAGGTTTTTTCTCAATATGTATTCAATCGATCGCAGCGTATGGTGTTATTTCAAGCAAGGGGTGATTTTGCTGCTACTTTGGGTAGCTTTTTCTTTTGCCCCCATACATGCCGAAGAGGGGAGTGCCGATGATGCTAATGGCGAGGTGACAGTTGAGTTGCTCGCTGAGGCGTTAGCTGATGATTCCGTCAGAGATCAGTTGGTCGAACATTTGCGGGCTATTTCCCATGGCGAGACCGTAGTCATCGTGGATGGCGATGGTGAGCAACAGCCTTTGGCGCATGCCGAGCCCCAGGAGTCAACGGGCAGCAAGTTCGTCCATCGACTACAAAGGTTTGCTCAAGATCTGCGCCAAGATATCGGGCACTCATGGCAAATTGTAGTGGCTCTGTTTAAAGGCGATGACAGCCAAGTGGGCAGAATTAAGGGCTGGCAGCAGTCGGTATTGAGCCTGATTTTGACTATTGTGGTGACCGTGGCGGCTTATGGTATTTTACGTCGTGTCATCGTGCCTATCTTTCGGGCCGTGGCCCAGTGGGCAACGCGACTTCCCTCAGCTGCCAAGCTGGCCGATCAGCAACGCGCGTTAGAAAAACGCTTTTGGCAGCGTCGGCGTCGGCTGATGGCTATTCATAAAGAACAAGAGGAGGCCGCCCAAACAGATACTGGGGGCGAATTCGCTCATGTCCAAGAGGACAGTGACGATGCTGCGGCAGAAATGGACCAAGATCTGCGCCGGCTCGATCCCGAGCAGGCCAAAAAGAATTACGTGGCACGATACACCAAACTGCGGAAAATGCTCGCCGTGGTGGGGGCTTTTGTCATTGACGTGTTGGCGATTATGGTCGCCGCCTTGATTGGTTATGTGGTGACCACTGCTGCTTTTGCCCATGATCACCAGTTAACCCTATTTAGCATGCAATTCCTAACCGCCTTCTTTGCCGTTGAGGTCGTCAAGGCGATTAGCCGCTTATTTTTTGCTGAGCGCTTTGAGGCATTGCGATTGATCCCCATCGAAGAACAAGGGGCACGTTATTGGCATGGTTGGTTTGCCAATGTCGTCAATGTGGGCGGCTATGGCTTATTGGTCCTGGTACCGTTCCTGCAGGCCGTTTTTGCACCCTCTGTGGCCAATGTCTTCGGTTCGTTGCTGATGTTGGTGGTGTACTTTTATGCGGTGGGTGTGTTGTGGCGTCAGCGCCAACAGGTCTCTGAGGGCTTTATTGCGATGGCCGAACGCAGTGAAGATGCCATCGGGGGCAGTATATGGCGCATCTCTGCCCGATTGTGGTTTGTGGTGGCTTGGATATATTTCACGGTCTTGTTATTCATGACGCTGATCGATCAGCAAAATGCGCTCAGCTTTATGGCACAGGCCAGTTTGCAAACATTATTGACGCTGATGATTGGGGGGGCCCTGTTTTTAATTACGACCTCGCTCTCATCACATCACGTGCATTTATCCGAGCGCTGGAATGAGTTCTTTCCTCTCCTCGAAGAGCGCTTGAATTCATATATGCCCATCTTTTTTCAGGTGGTGCGGCTTTTCTTATTTGCCGGTATTATTTTTAGCTTGCTGGACGCCTGGCAGGTGATGAGCTTCCAAGAATGGTTGACCCAAGGGCAGGGTCTGGCCGTCCTACAGACTATTTTGCGTATCGTGCTGGTATGCGCGGTGGCCGCGACGGTTTGGATTATTTTGGCCAGCTTTATTGAGCACCGTTTGGCGGTTTCTGGCACGCATATGCCCTCAGAGCGCGAGCGCACCCTGCTGATGCTCTTTAAAAATGCATTAGTCATTATTATTAGTGGCTTAACGGTGTTGATTGTGCTCTCACAGCTGGGCATCGACATTGGACCGTTAATCGCAGGGGCAGGGGTGATTGGTCTGGCGGTAGGTTTTGGGGCCCAAAAGCTCGTCCAAGATGTGATTACGGGCATTTTCATCCAGCTTGAAAATGGCATGAACCAAAACGATGTGGTCGAGGTGGCGGGCTTGTTTGGATCGGTAGAAAAGCTAACCATTCGCTCGGTGGTGATTCGCACCTTGGATGGCGGGTATCATCTCGTGCCTTTTTCTTCCATCGACAGTGTTTCGAACCACACGCGTGATTATGGTTATACCGTCGGCGAGTATGTGGTTGGACACCGCGAGTCAGTGGATGAGACCATGCACTACCTCGCCGTGGCCTTTGATGATCTCAAACATGATCCGGCGGTTGCGGACAGCATCCTCGAAGATATCACCATCCAAGGGGTGACGGAAATTAATCAACAAGGCGTCAAGTTACGCATTTTGATTAAAACAGTTCCCGGTATGCAATGGGCCGTGCAGCGCAGCTATAATCGGTACGTCAAGATGCGTTTTGATGAGGCCGGTATTGAAATGCCTTATCCCCATAGTGTGCTGCATTTTGGCCGTGACAAAAAAGGATACGCATCACCCATTGATGTTCAAATGGTTGAGGCGCTGGCTGATAGCAAACAGCAAACCCCTACAGGCTATCCGCCAGCAGGCCAAACACCTCGAGCCTTTCCGGGTGAGTCATAGCGTTTTATAGAGAGTACCTCATCACAGTGGTGGCGCCTGAGCATGCTAGCGATACAACAAAAATTCCTTTTTTTGGATTTTATAAATACCTTTATTAGCTTATTGGCGGCGTTCATTCTCGGTTCCCTGATCGGGATTGAGCGCGAATTCAGGCGCCAAGTGGCAGGCTTACGCACCAACGTCCTCGTGGCGGTTGGTGCGGCTATTTTTGTAGACCTCGCGATGCGTGCTGCGGGTTCTGATGGTGCCGTGCGCATCGCCTCTTCGGTGGTTTCCGGGGTTGGTTTTCTGGGGGCTGGAGCCATCATGAGAGATAGCTCGGGCAGCAGCATAAGGGGGTTAAATACAGCCGCCACCCTGTGGTCGTCGGCAGCTGTCGGCGCCTGTGCGGGGGCTGATCTGATTGCCGAGGCCGCACTGGGAACTCTTTTTATTATCGCAGCGAATAGTGCACTTCGGGGGCTAGAGCGGATCATCAGCCGACAGCCTATAAATACCCTCCAACAAGAATTACGTCATGTGGTACATCTGATTACCGACACAGAAGACCGTGATCGCGCGCTGGGTATTTTTACTGATTTATTGCAAAAGAAAAACTTGCCCCTAGGGAAAATAGACATCAAGCCTTTCAGTGATGAAGAGATAGAAATACAAGCCACTGTAGATGTTAAGGGCATTAGCGAAGAGGAGATTGGTGATTTTATTCGCTTGCTCAATCAAAAGGCAGTGATCCGCCATGCGTATTGGTTACCGCGCGTCCATCAGTAATCGCGCTTTAACTGTGCCCTGCAGTGCGAGTTTTTGTGCGACAATAGTCGCATCCATACTGATGTATCATAGGCAGGTCTAAATATGCGTATCGCTTTATTTATTTTGGGCACAGTGGCTGTTATTTATTTGATGGTCAAAGGGTTTAAGCAGGTTTTGCAAGAATCCCGCGAGCACCAATCGCTAGAGCGTGATGACACCACGCATCAGCAGCAGTTGTCCCAACAACGCCACCGACACGAGTCGTCTGACACGCATTCAGATCAGCGTGATGCAGACGACCAGTAGTGCCTGAAACATGCAGTAGCCGCGCCAGCAAATCAAAAGTCTGGACTTAAATAAATAGGCTGTTACGACAGTGTGTTTTTATAAATCACGCCATCTTTCATGATGATATGAAAGTTTTTGTCCGGCTCACTGACAAAATCAATATCCTTGGTCGGATCCCCATCAGCAATGATTAAATCCGCGTAGGCCCCCTCGGTGATTTCACCCAGTACCGCAGGATAGGGGTTGCGGCTACGCGAAAGCGCCAACATCCGGCCATTTTGTGCCGTGGCTTGGCCCAATAAGGTCAAGGGATCATAAAAGCGAGTCAACTTTGCCAGCTGTGCCCCTTGGGTGCTCGTCTTTTTGGGATTAAATAAAATATCTGTTCCCCAACCGGTCTCAATATTGTATTTCTGAGCCAGCTCGTAGGCACGTACCTTGCCTTGTG
>JAJYTK010000072.1 GCA_021793095.1 Pseudomonadota bacterium | reverse complement strand
CGCCGTATCACCATTGATCCCGAGCTGCTCGAAGAAGACACTGATATGCTCGAGGATTTGATTGCTGCCGCATTCAATGATGCATTGCGCAAGGCCGAAAAAACCGCCCAAGAAAAAATGTCCGGACTAACTGCAGGCTTGCCCCTGCCACCCGGGATGAATTTACCCTTTTAATGACTACCCTCATACCTGAGCCTGCGCCACTTCGCTCATTGATCGATGCCCTCAAGCGCTTGCCCGGGGTGGGTGAGCGCACCGCTAGGCGCATGGCCTATCATTTGTTGCAGCACGATATTCAGGGGGCAGAGGCCTTGGCTCAAGCCCTCTCGGGGGCTGTGCACGATCTGCAGCGGTGTCGCCGCTGCAATGGTATCAGCGAACAAGAGCTCTGTGCGCTGTGTACCAGCCCACAGCGTGATGCATCGTTGTTATGCGTGGTAGAAACCCCCGCCGATCAAAATATGATAGAGGCCAGCCATGGATATGATGGGCTGTATTATGTGCTGATGGGACGGCTAGCGCCCATTGATGGTGTCGGGCCCGAGGCATTACAAGTCGAAAGGTTGTTAGCGCGCGCAGCGGCGCCCGAGGTCAAAGAGGTGATTTTAGCGACAAACTTTACCTCAGAGGGCGAGACAACAGCCCATCATTTGGCCGAGTTGTTGCGTGCGCGTGGCGTGCGTCTGAGTCGTTTGGCGCGGGGCGTGCCTGCGGGCAGTGAGCTTGAATATGTGGATGCCAGTACCATTGCCTGGGCCTTACATGAGCGTAAGCGCACCTGAGGCACTTTGAATACCTCAGATGCTAAACTCAGCAGCTAAATACAAACGACCCCATTAATTGTTTTGGGCTTTTTGGATGAGCTCGTCGAGGCGTTTACTGTCCTGAATAAATAAACGAATCCCTTCGGCGAGCTTTTCTGTGGCCATCGCATCATTATTGAGCTCGGTACGGAATACCACCTCGTTGTTAGGCATCCAAGGGGCTTGGCTGTTTTTGGCCCTTTCAGGATTTAAACGCGCCTCGACAGTGCCATTTTGAGCCTCTAATTCGGCCAGTAGGGCAGGGCTGATGGTCAATAAATCGCATCCCGCCAAGGCCAATACCTGTCCAGAGTTTCTAAAGCTGGCCCCCATGATTTCGGTGTCAATGTCGTAAATCTTGTAGTAGTTGTAAATACGCTCTACCGATTGAACACCGGGGTCATTAGGCCCTGCATGGGCGACCTCGTCCCATTGATCGCCCGCGTTGTGTTTGTACCAGTCATAAATACGACCGACAAAGGGCGAGATGAGCGTGACTTTGGCATGGGCACAGGCCACCGCTTGGGGTAATGAGAAAAGGAGGGTCAAGTTACAGTTGATGCCCTCGGCCTGCAGTTGACGAGCGGCCTCTATCCCCTCCCAAGTCGCTGCGATTTTAATTAATACCCGCTCGCGCTCGATATTGTGATCCTCATAGCGTTGAATGATATGACGCGCCCGCTCGATGGTGGCCTGCGTGTCAAATGACAGTCGGGCGTCGACCTCGGTAGAGACACGCCCAGGAATCAGCGCCAAAATATCGCGTCCCAAGGCAACAATGAGGCGGTCGCTGAGTTCATTAAGGCTCGCCTGAGGATGATCGCGTATGACCTGCTCTAATAATGGTTTGTACTCATCTTTGGCGAGGGTGTTTAACACCAGTGAAGGGTTGGTTGTGGCATCGGTGGGGCGATATTGTTTAATCGCCGCTACATCGCCAGTATCAGCAACTACAGTGGTGACATCGCGCAGTGAATCAAGTAAGGACTTTGTCATTAGAATCTTTCCCTTATCATGTTTAATAGTCACGTTGTATTGTGAATATTTTAAATTTTAGTGTATAGGTTTGGGTTCCTGCCAACTCGAGGTATAATTTTCGAGTTTATTTAAATTTAGTAGCTGGGGTTAACCGTGCTGTCGTCAATATTTCCCGACACAATGCAGTATTCGCGTCCTGCCATTTTGGCCTTGGCGGATGGTTCTATCTTTCATGGCTATGCCTTTGGGGCAGATGGCCATGCCGTCGCCGAGGTGGTTTTTAATACCTCGATGACCGGATACCAAGAGATACTCACCGATCCAAGTTATTTTGGTCAGATCGTTACATTAACGTACCCACATATAGGTAACACTGGGGTAAACCCCGAGGACACCGAGTCCAAGCGGGTACAGGCAGCAGGATTGATCGTGCGTGATAGCGCCTCTTATCTGTCAAACTTCCGTGCCACCCAAAGTCTGGCTGAATATTTACATGAAAACAATATTGTTGCGATTACGGGTGTGGATACGCGGCGTCTGACGCGATTGATTCGGGACAAGGGCACCCAAGCAGGCTGCATTTTAGTGGGCACCGATGAGGAAAAAGCCTTGGAGCTGGCCCGCGCTTATTCCTTGGATGATCATCAAGAGCTGGCATCACAGGTCTCTACCCGCCAACCCTACGAATGGTCCCAGGGGCCTTGGGCATTAGGCCAGGGGTTTGAGTCGGCGAGCCACACCCACAGGCATGTGGTGGTGGTGGATTTTGGGGTCAAAGAAAGTATCCTGCGTCAGCTAGTGGCGCGTGGTTGTCGTGTGACGGTCGTCCCCGCGCATACCCGAGCGGCCGAGATCCTCGATCTGAATCCCGATGGGGTCTTGCTATCTAATGGCCCTGGCAACCCAGCGCTATACACAGAGGCCATCGCCACGGCACAAGAATTATTCAAAGCACAAATCCCCCTGTTTGGTATCTGTTTGGGGTATCAAATCCTCGGTCATGCACTGGGCGCAAAGAGCATCAAATTAATTGCGGGTCACCATGGCGCTAATCATCCGGTCCAAGACTTAGCGTCTAAAAAGGTTTATATCACCAGCCAAAATCATAATTACGCACTCGATGCGGATAGCTTTACACCAGAAATGGAGCTCACGCATATTTCCTTATTTGATCGCAGTGCGCAGGGTTTCAAACATAAAACCCAGCCCATCTATGGGTTCCAAGGGCACCCTGAGGCCAATCCGGGGCCGCGGGATATCGCTGCCTTGTTTGATGTATTTATTGACGACATGACGCCTTCTCAAAAAGCCTAAGCCAAAGGTCCACAGCATTATGCCAAAGCGTACAGACATTGAAAGTATTTTAATTATTGGAGCCGGGCCCATCGTAATCGGGCAGGCATGTGAGTTTGATTATTCGGGGGCACAGGCTTGTAAGGCCTTGAAAAATGCGGGTTATCGCACCATCCTGGTCAATAGTAATCCGGCAACTATCATGACGGACCCCGATACGGCAGACGTGACCTATGTCGAGCCCATTACCTGGCAAGCCGTGGCCAAGATTATCGAGCGTGAGCGTCCCGATGCCTTATTGCCCACCATGGGGGGGCAAACGGCGCTCAATTGCGCCTTAGATTTGGATCGCGAAGGGATCCTCGAGCAGTATGGTGTAGAAATGATCGGTGCAAACGCCGATGCCATTGACAAGGCCGAGGATAGACTCAAGTTTAAAGACGCCATGACGCAGATCGGTCTTGAGTCTGCAAAATCAGGGATAGCGCATAGCATGGAAGAGGCTTGGGAGGTCCAAAGAACCATTGCTCGAGAGGCCGGAACGTCGGGTTTCCCAGTGGTCATTCGACCCAGCTTCACGCTGGGCGGGACTGGGGGTGGCATTGCCTACAACTACGAAGAGTTTGAGGACATTTGCCGACGCGGCCTTGAGGCCTCGCCCACCAACGAGCTCTTGATTGAAGAGTCCTTATTAGGCTGGAAAGAGTTCGAGATGGAGGTGGTGCGCGATCAGGCAGATAACTGCATCATCGTTTGCTCTATAGAAAACTTAGACCCTATGGGCGTACATACGGGTGATTCCATCACAGTGGCGCCTGCGCAAACGCTGACCGATCGCGAATACCAACTCATGCGTCAGGCATCCTTGGCCGTACTACGCGAAATTGGGGTGGAAACGGGAGGGGCCAACGTGCAGTTTGCCACCAACCCGGACAATGGCCGCATGATTGTCATTGAGATGAACCCGCGCGTGTCCCGTTCGTCAGCGCTGGCCTCCAAGGCCACCGGTTTTCCCATTGCTAAAATTGCTGCCTTGCTGGCTGTAGGCTACACCCTAGACGAGTTGGAAAACGAAATCACAGGTGGACGGACCCCTGCCTCTTTTGAGCCTAGCATTGACTACGTCGTCACTAAAATCCCTCGCTTTGCTTTTGAGAAATTCCCTCAAGCTAATTCACGATTGACCACACAGATGAAATCCGTGGGCGAGGTGATGGCCATTGGGCGCACGTTTCAGGAGTCCTTCCAAAAGGCGCTACGCGGCTTAGAGGTCGGTGTAGATGGTCTTAACCAAATGACCACTGACAAAGAGGTATTGCAGGTCGAGTTGGCCGAACCGGGCCCCGAGCGTATTTGGTATGTTGGTGATGCCTTTGCTCAGGGCTTCACACTCGAACAGGTGCATGAGATTACACGCATTGATCCGTGGTTTCTTGCGCAGATCAAAGAGATCGTTGATATCGAGTTGGCGCTTGAGCAGCGCACGCTGCCCGAATTAGATGCGCAGACCTTGCTCGAACTCAAACGGCGCGGGTTTTCTGACCGTCGTTTAGCGTTTTTACTCGATACGGTCGAGTCTGAGGTTCGCCGCCGTCGCCATAAATTTAATATTCGTCCCGTCTACAAGCGGGTCGACACCTGTGCCGCTGAGTTTGCCACAGACACTGCTTATCTCTATTCCACCTACGAACAAGAGTGCGAGGCCAAGCCCACCGACAAGAAGAAAATCATTGTTCTGGGCGGGGGGCCTAACCGCATCGGGCAGGGCATCGAGTTTGATTACTGCTGCGTGCACGCCGCATTGGCCCTCAAGGAAGACGGTTACGAGACCATTATGGTCAACTGTAACCCCGAGACAGTATCAACAGATTACGACACCTCTGATCGCTTGTATTTTGAGCCTTTGACACTTGAGGATGTGCTCGAGATCGTAGATTTAGAGCAGCCCGTGGGCATGATCGTCCAGTATGGTGGGCAGACCCCCTTGCAATTGGCACGTGAGCTCGAGGCCAACGGCGTCCCCATCATTGGTACCAGTCCCGAGTCCATTGACATTGCCGAGGATCGCGAGAGATTCCAAAAGCTGCTCAACAAGCTGGGGCTGCGTCAGCCGCCTAACCGCACCGCACGTACCGAGGCCGAAGCCTTGACGCTGGCGGCCGAGATTGGCTATCCCATCGTGGTTCGCCCCAGCTATGTGTTGGGGGGGCGCGCAATGGAAATTGTGCACGAGCAAGCCGAGCTCGAGCGCTACATGCGTGAGGCGGTCAAGGTGAGCAATGATGCGCCGGTGCTTTTAGACCATTTCTTGAATAATGCCATCGAGGTTGATGTCGACTGCATTTCTAATGGTGAAGAGGTTTATATTGGTGGCGTGATGGAGCATATCGAGCAGGCTGGGGTTCACTCTGGTGATTCTGCCTGTTCTTTACCGCCTTATTCTTTGTCGGCCCAGGTGGTCGAGGAGATCCAACGCCAAACCACCCTGATGGCCAAGGCGCTTAACGTCAAGGGCTTGATGAACGTTCAGTTTGCCATCCAAGATGGCGAGGTCTTTGTCCTCGAGGTGAACCCCCGCGCTTCGCGTACCGTGCCCTTTGTTTCTAAGGCCACCGGCTTACAGCTGGCCAAGCTAGCTGCATTGGTCATGGCAGGCAAGCCCATGAGTGAGTTAAACCTCAACAACATGGCCCGTCCGGGTTTCTTTTCCGTGAAAGAGGCGGTTTTCCCCTTTGTAAAATTCCCCGGTGTGGACACGATTTTAGGTCCAGAAATGAAATCTACGGGTGAGGTG
>JAJYTK010000071.1 GCA_021793095.1 Pseudomonadota bacterium | reverse complement strand
CGCCTACTTGCGCATGCACCGATGGAGCAGTTCACGCCCAACACCATTCAGAGTCTCGATGAGCTCGAACAAGACTGCGAGCGTGTGCGCGAGCAAGGCTATGCCTTTGATAACGAGGAGTTCTTGCCTGGGCTCTTTTGCGTGGCCGTGTTAGTACCACGCAAAGAGGGGGGGCGTTCCAATTTAGCCATTGCCACTCAGGCACCGATCATGCGGATGACTCCTGACAAAGCCCTACAGGCACTGCCTGCATTGCGTCGCGCGGCCAGTGCGCTCATGGAAATTGAGGCTCAATACGAAAAATGACGTCGATTGCGGGGCACCAAGCAGCGCACAAAGTCATCTAAAAAATGGTTGTCCAGACCCTTTTCGAGATCAGCAATGAGGCTGTCTCTGTAGAGCTGACTCAGGTCTAGGCCAATACCGATGGCGCATATTTCGATGTCTTGTTGCAGGTAATGATCCACCACTTGTACCAGATGACTGGTCAGATAATGCTCGTCATTTTCTAACTGCGTCGCGCTATCCATGGGTGAGCCATCAGACAACACAAACAGCAGTTTTCGTTCCGCATCATTTTCCAATAGTCGTTCGCAAGCCCATTCAATGGCCTCACCGTCTACCCCCTCACGGTACAGGTCTAGCTTCATGAGCGCCATCAGGTCTAAATTGGCCTGTCTCCAGCTTTGGTCTGCCTCCTTAAAAATACGGTGTTCGATTTCATTTAGGCGTCCAGGCTGCGGTTTGCGCCCGGTGGCACGCCAGCGTCTATAGGCACGGCCTCCATTCCAGGCGCCCGTGGTAAACCCCAGTACCTCAGTTTGTGCGCCCGCCCGCTCCAATGCATAGCTGAGTAAATCCAACATCAGCGTGATGGTGGTGGCATGGGCTTTCATTGAGCCCGAGCAATCCACCAAAAAAGTCACACAGCAATCGCTGACTAAACGAGGCTGGGGCTGCCTGAATAGCCGACGCTCGGTGGGTGAGCTGACAATCTGGCTGAGTCGGCGACCATCGATGAGGCCCTCTTCTTGATCCCACAGCCACTGACTGTCTCGCTCATCCAGCAAGGCCTGCCGAATCCTCTCTACCAGCAGATTAAATTGAATATGTTGATGGCTGATGAGTGTGTTGATTTCTCGTCTATATTCGCGCAGTAAGTCATCACGCACCGTACGAGCTGGATGCGTGACGGCATCAAATTCACGGGTAAATACTTGATAGCGTCCTTGTTGCTGTTGCAGGGTCACACTTTGGGTGTGCGCCACAATATCAGCGCCCATGACCTCGTCAAAATCCATATCCAAAATCAGGGCGAAGTCATCCAATGGTTCTTGTTCGTCCTCGACGTCTTGTTTCTTTTTGTCCTCTCGCTCGGCACGTGCATTGTGGACGCTTGCAGCGACAAAATCTGCAATGTGTAAAGCGGTTTGCGCAAAATCTTCCTGCGCCTCGCGCTGGTGTTTCAGATCATAAATAAATTGCCCTAAGGGCTCAGAAAGAGCGGCCCGTGTGTGCTCTATATAATCCTGTGTTTCAGGTAGTGGAGGCGCCTCCATGAGGCGACACCAGCACATCTGCGCGACGGTATAGAGCAAAATGCCGAGCTCACTATGGGTATGTCCTGCGTGGTGGAAACCCGCTGACCAATAATAAAAACGGGTCAGTAGGTTGTGGCGCGCACCCGGCAAATTAGCAGGTACCAGGCTCTCAGTCCGCAGCGACTCCAGCCAGTCAAAGACCAGGCGAGCGATAGGATCCTCGGGCATCAGCTTTTGGTGTAACTCAGGGTCACTGTGTGTGATCCTGAGCGCCAAACCGTCAGCCAAACCGCGTAGGTATTGCAGCTGTTCCTTGGGCAAGGCCTGCAAGTGTGGCGCCAGGTGTACGAGAGGTTGGTTTCCACTGAAAAACCACTGTTGGCGCACGTGCACCTTGGCGTCCTTGCTGAGGGCGCGTAAAGTGGCCGCACACAGTTCGCGTATGCGACGCTGTTCGCGAAGTTCTAGGGTCGGATTGGTCATGGCCATGCACCTTAGTTGGTGTTGTCGGTGTGTCCTACCACGAGCTCTTCATCAAAGCAGCGTTGATACAGCTCGGCAATGATGGCATGCTCAGATTCATCACATTTATTTAAAAACGAGACCGCAAAGGCCTGCTGTTTATCTTTAAAGATGGTGCAGTTTTCTGCCCAAGTAATCACTGTACGTGGCGACATCAGGGTAGAAATATCACCCGCAGAAAAGGCATTGCGCGTCAGATTGGCCAGGGTAACCATGGCCTCTATGTCTTTTTTATTATGAGCCTTGTCCGGGACACGCCCTAACACGATGGCCACTTCTTCCTCAGGCTTTAAATAATTAAGATTAGCCACAATGTTCCAACGGTCCATTTGGGCTTGGTTGAGCCGATGCGTACCGTGATACAAGCCAGCGGGATCGCCCAACCCCAAGGTATTAGAGGTTGCAAAAATGCGGAAATAGGGATGGGGATGGATGATCTTGTTCTGATCGGGCATGGTAAATCGACCCTCTTGCTCCAGGATTTGCTGGATCACAAACATGACATCTGGACGCCCCGCATCGTACTCATCAAAGATCAGCGCAATCGGGCGCTGCAGGGCCCAGGGAATGATTCCCTCTTGAAAGGCCGTGACTTGTAGGCCTTCTTCGATCTTGATGGCATCCTTGCCAACCAGATCCAGTCTGGAAATATGACCATCCAGATTAACGCGCACGCAGGGCCAGTTTAAACGAGCTGCGACCTGTTCGATGTGGGTTGATTTACCTGTGCCGTGGCGGCCTTGGATGAGGACACGGCGATTATTATTAAAACCGGCCAGTAAAGATAGGGTCACCTGGGGATCAAATCGGTAGGCGGGGTCAATCGCGGGAACATATTCACTGGGCTCAGCAAAGGCCATCACCTCTTTCATGATGCTGCTAAAGCCGAATGTTTCCTTAATTGAAATCATACGTTCTGGTTTGGATGGCATGTTTTCCATGATGGTTATCTCTCCGTTGGCTCAGAATAAAGAAGTGGAACTGTTGTTATATGGGCGGTTCTTACTTTCTATTCTACTGTGAATAAAGAATTTTTCTGGGATTTTTCTTAGGGTTTACCAGATATTATTAGAGAAAACGGCACAAGCGGTTTCGTTTTATGTTGATATTATGGTATTTTTAGTCTTGTAGACAACCGCATCTCAAATTGCGGTAGCAACGTTGGTAGATCGATAAATCGGCAGCAGTGCCGGATAGAAATGGAGTTCAAAAATATGAGCCAAGGTGCAGATAATCGTAAAGTTGTCGAGGGCGTGACCACCATGACGCCTTCGGAAGCTTTTGTTGAGACATTGGTTGCCCAAGGGGTGACCGATATGTTCGGGATTATGGGTTCTGCCTTTATGGATGCAATGGATATCTTTGCGCCTGCAGGCATTCGCCTCATTCCCGTCGTACACGAGCAGGGTGCTGCTCATATGGCTGATGGATATTCACGCGTATCGGGACGTCATGGCGTCGTGATTGGCCAA
Organism: Pseudomonadota bacterium; assembly: GCA_021793095.1. GTDB lineage: Bacteria > Pseudomonadota > Gammaproteobacteria > Burkholderiales > Burkholderiaceae_B > Paenalcaligenes. The sequence goes on along the minus strand of JAJYTK010000071.1, from coordinate 2,345 downwards.
AATGGTCCTGGTATCAGTAACTGTGTGACAGGTATTGCTGCTGCTTACTGGGCCCACAGCCCGGTGGTGATCATCACGCCTGAGGCAGGGACAAACACCATGGGATTGGGGGGCTTCCAAGAATGTAATCAGCTGCCCATGTTCCAGGAGTTCACCAAATACCAAGGCCATGTCACCAACCCCGAGCGCATGGCTGAGTTCACAGCTCGTTGCTTTGACCGTGCAAAGTCGGATATGGGTCCCACCCAATTAAATATCCCCCGTGATTATTTCTATGGTGAAATCACATGCGAAATCCCCAAACCGCAGAACATTGAGCTGGGCCATGGCGGCGAGCACGCCATGCAAGAGGCCATTGACCTGCTGAAAACCGCTGAATTCCCGGTCATTATTTCCGGGGGCGGTGTGGTGATGGGCGATGCATTTGACGAGGTGATCGAGTTAGCTGAGCGCTTGGGCGCACCGGTCGTTAACAGCTACCAGCATAACGACTCCTTCCCTGCCAGCCACCCCTTGTGGTGCGGTCCTTTGGGTTACCAAGGTTCCAAAGCCGGGATGCGTTTGATTTCTCAGGCTGATGTCGTTCTGGCATTGGGCACACGCTTAGGCCCCTTTGGTACGCTGCCACAATACGGTATGGACTACTGGCCCCAAGATGCCAAGATCATCCAGGTAGACGCGGACCACAAAGTATTGGGTCTGGTGAAAAAGATTTCAGTCGGTGTCTGCGGCGATGTCAAAGCCTTTAGTAAAACAATTACCGAGCGCTTGAGCAGCGAAACACTGGCGAGCGATGGCAGCAAAGAACAACGCGCCAAGAAAATTGCCGAAGAGAAAAAGGCTTGGGAAGACGAGCTAGACAACTGGACACACGAAAAAGATCCCTACAGCCTAGACGTCATCGAAGAGGCCAAAAACGAAAAGCCTTTCAGCGGCGGTCAGTACTTGCACCCACGTCAGGTCTTGCGCGAGCTCGAAAAGGCCATGCCCAAAGATGTCATGGTTTCTACCGACATTGGCAACATCAACTCAGTGGCACACAGCTATCTGCGCTTTGAGCGCCCCCGCAGCTTCTTTGCACCCATGAGCTTTGGTAACTGCGGTTACGCATTGCCAACCATCATTGGCGCCAAGGCAGCGGCACCAGATCGTCCAGCAGTCGCCTATGCCGGGGATGGTGCTTGGGCGATGAGTATGGTCGAAATTATGACGGCCGTACGTCACGATATCCCGGTGACGGCAGTGGTGTTCCATAACCGCCAGTGGGGTGCCGAGAAGAAAAACCAGGTTGAGTTCTACAACCGCCGCTTCGTAGCAGGTGACATCGAGAGCAAATCCTATGCTGAGATGGCCGTTGCCATGGGCGCCGAAGCCATCGTGGTGGATGACATCAACGAGGTGGGCCCAGCACTCAAACGTGCCGTCGACATGCAAATGAACGAGGGCAAGACCTGCGTGATCGAGATCATGTGTACACGTGAGTTGGGTGACCCCTTCCGCCGTGATGCACTGCGCAAGCCTGTACGTTTGCTGGACAAGTATAAAGACTACGTCTAATACTGACCGCATTGATTAGGCGCTTTTCTCGATAGCGTTTGATATCACTGCTTAGGGTGGCTGGCAATAAGCCGGCCACCCATTTTGGAGTAATACGATGCCACAACAAGATCCTTTTGTATTGGCAGGAAAGACATACCAATCGCGACTATTGGTTGGGACTGGAAAATACAAAGACTACGCGGAAACGCGTGCTGCGATCCTAGAAAGTGGTGCCGAAATTGTCACCGTGGCGATACGGCGCACTAATATCGGCCAGGACTCTGGGCAGCCCAGCTTGTTGGATTATGTGTCGCCTCAGGATTTTACGTATTTGCCCAATACAGCAGGATGCTATAGCGCAGATGATGCCGTGCGTTTAGCACGTTTGGCCCGAGAGCTGTTAGATGGCCATCCTTTGGTCAAACTCGAGATTTTTGGCAGTCCTACCAATTTATATCCCAATATGCCCGAGACCCTAAAGGCTGCTGAGGCCTTAGTCAAAGATGGGTTTCAGGTCATGGTGTACTGTTCGGATGACCCAGTCCAAGCCAAAATGCTCGAAGACATGGGATGTGTGGCCGTGATGCCTCTGGCATCTATTATTGGTTCCGGGATGGGCATACTCAATCCTTGGAATATCAAATTAATTATTGAGCAGGCCACCGTGCCCATTTTGCTTGATGCAGGGGTGGGTACCGCCTCTGATGCAGCCATTGCCATGGAATTAGGCTGCGATGCAGTATTGATGAATTCTGCTTTGGCCTATGCGCAAAACCCGATTTTAATGGCGCGCGCCATGCGTCATG
>JAJYTK010000070.1 GCA_021793095.1 Pseudomonadota bacterium | reverse complement strand
ATTAAAATGCGTGCGCAGCACCTCAACCCCTTCATCGACCTGACCTAAGGCCTCGTAGCACCGCATTAAAGGGGCAGCCACCAAACCTGAGTACATCGGCGCAAAATTTAAAATAGGCTCAAGCTCGTCCCGTTGCTGCTCAAGCTTTTCCTCTTTTTCTGCCCACAACGCTCGGAGCAGCGAAATGCGCACCTTGGCCCCTAAAGTACAATCACCTGCGAGCTCGCGTGCGGCCTGTTCGGCCCCATCGAGCGCTTTTTGTACCGCTTGGAATTGGGGCGGTCTGGCTGCCAACGCCATCTCGGCCTGCTCACAATAATAATGGACTCGCTGCGGGACGGCCTCTTGGGTGAGTCGGCCTAAACGCTTGACTGCCTCTATGGCTTTGGGCCAATCATGGCCGGCTTCGTAGATGCGCACCAAATACCGCATGGCCTCTACCCCATGCCCCGTATCTGTGACGGCCTCAAAGCCTGCCTCAGCACGGTCCAGCATACCCGCACGGAGGAAATCTTTGGCCAATTCGAATTGGGCATCTTGGCGTGCCTCAGGAGCCAAGTCAGCGCGCCCTAATAAGCTTTGATGAACACGGATGGCACGCTCAATTTCACCGCGTCGGCGAAAGAGATTGCCTAAGGCAAAATGCAGCTCAATGGTCTCTGAATCGAGTTTGGCTACCTCTATAAAGGCATCAATGGCGCGGTCGGGCTCCTCGTTGAGTAAGAAATTAAGCCCTTTGAAATAGGAATCGGGCAAACGCCGACTTTCAGAGAGCATTTGCCTAAAATCAACGCGTGCAGCCACCCACCCCAAGCCGAACAAGACAGGCACAACGATGAGCCACCAAGGTTCAAAATCCACAATCGAGTCCTTGAAAACAAATTACAGAGGGGCCATTGGGGCTGCCGCTTCGGGGGCTATATTGGAGCGCCTGGTCTCGGGCTGTTCGAGACGCTCTTCGAGATGCGCTACCTCACGCTTTAAGCGATTCAGCTCGCGTTGCCTACGCATATTACCCATCAGCATGATCAACAAGCCCAGCATGAGACCCAGCACGAATGTGACCAGCATAACAATAATGAGGGGTACATTATCTATGGCGTATTCACCAAAGAAATATACGGGCACTTTTTCAGTATTTTTGAGTGCAAAAGCCAGTACTACGAGAAAAACAATAATTCGCAGTATCCAAACGATGATGCGCATAATTATCGCTCCATTGATTAGCGGACGTTATCATTGTAAATGGAAAATGTCCCCCCGTCCTTAAACAACAACAGGCCCTCGCAAGGGCCTGTTGATACCAGCATAAAAATCAGAGTTGTCGAACGCCTATTTATCTGCCAGCTGTTGCTCGGCAAGGAAGGTGGCGTCGACTCGCTCGCGGAGCTCTTTGCCCGCTTTGAAGTGGGGCACCCGCTTGGCCGGGACGTGGACCGTCTCGCCAGAGCGTGGATTGCGCCCCATACGCGCTGCCCGTGTCGTCACTGTAAAGCTGCCAAAGCCGCGAATTTCTATCCGCTGTCCATTGACCAATGACTCAGTCATGGAATCAAGCAATACATTGACAGCTAAATCTACGTCACGTAGCGCAAACTGCGGGAAACGACTCGCCAACAGAGCGATTAACTCGGACTTTGTCACGCCTACTCTTCGGTGTCTTCGCGCTGTTGATCAAGCTTGGCCCGCAGCAATGCACCCAGGTTGGTTGTCCCGGTGGATGCGCCCTGCTCGGTGATGCGTTGCATGCTCTCGGCAGCCTCGGCACTTTCACGGGCTTTGATAGACAGCTGGATACTGCGTGCACGACGATCAATGTTGATGATCATGACCTCGATCTCATCGCCCTCGTTGAGGACGGTGGTCGCATCTTCGACACGGCCAGTAGAGATTTCAGAAGCGCGTAGGTAACCATCTACGTCAATAGCCAAATTGACCACAGCCCCTTTGGGCTCTACGGATTTGACCACGCCGTTGAGTACTTGGCCACGCTCGTGTTCGCCGACAAAGTTACTGAATGGATCGCCTTCGAGCTGTTTGATACCCAGTGAAATGCGCTCTTTTTCGGTATCAATGCCCAATACGACTGCATCGACCTCTTCGCCGCGCTTGTATTCGCGAACGGCCTCTTCGCCGCTGCCAGTCCAAGTCAAGTCAGAGAGGTGTACCAAGCCATCAATGCCACCATCCAAGCCGACAAAGATACCAAAGTCAGTGATGGATTTAATTGCACCGCGGACGCGATCACCACGCTTATGGTTCATGGCGAACTCTTCCCAAGGGTTGGGCAAGCACTGTTTCATGCCAAGCGAGATACGACGACGTTCTTCGTCGATGTCCAGAACCATGACCTCGACCTCTTCGCCCAAAGTAACGACTTTGCGAGGGTCGACGTTTTTGTTGGTCCAATCCATTTCGGACACGTGTACCAAGCCCTCGATACCGTCTTCGACCTCAACAAACGCACCATAATCGGTGAGGTTGGTGACCTTGCCAAAGAGGCGGGTACCTTGGGGGTAACGACGGGAAAGACCCAACCAGGGATCCTCGCCTAATTGCTTGACGCCCAAGGACACGCGGCTGCGCTCGCGGTCGAACTTGAGTACTTTGACCTCGATCTCTTCGCCAATCTGAACAAGCTCGGAAGGGTGACGTACACGGCGCCATGCCATATCGGTGATATGCAGCAAGCCATCAATACCACCCAAGTCAATGAAGGCACCGTAGTCGGTGATGTTCTTGACGATCCCGTTGAGGACAAGACCCTCTTCGAGCTTCTCGAGTAAGCGTTCGCGCTCTTCGCCCATGCTCTCTTCGAGCACTGCACGACGAGACAGCACGACGTTATTACGTTTGCGGTCAAGCTTGATGACCTTGAATTCTACGGTCTGGCCCTCGAATTGAGAGGTGTCTTTGACGGGACGCAAATCGACCAAAGAACCGGGCAAGAAAGCACGGATACCGTTGGTCATCACGGTCATGCCGCCTTTGACGCGGCCAACAATCGTACCGGTCACGTGCTCGCCGGACTCTAGCGCCTGCTCGAGCGCCAACCAAGCAGATAAACGCTTGGCGCGGTCACGCGACAAGATGGTATCGCCATAACCGTTTTCAAAAGCATCAATGGCAACAGATACAAAATCACCGGGCTCAACCTCGAGTTCCCCTTGATCATTGTGGAACTCTTCGATAGGAATGAGTGCCTCGGACTTGAGACCTGCATTGACAAGTACGTAGTTATGGTCAATACGCAAAACCTCAGCAGAGATCACCTCGCCTACTTTGAGGTCTTGATCCTGGATGCTTTCCTCGAACAGGTCGGCGAAGCTCTCGCCGCCCAACACATCGGTAGTAGAAATTTCAGAACTGGAAGAGATGGAGGACATTAAATAAATTCCATCAGCCTTAATGGCTCGTTAAATAGCACACCGAAAATCGGTGGAGTGAAAAATAACCAATCAAACGGAGCGGTCTATACGAAACGCCAAACGCACCATTTAATTGACCCCTAAAAACCAAAAGCGGATACCCAAAACACCCCGTCAGGAACCACAAAGGATCGTCAGCAGGCGATAAGTACGCCTTTTGGAGTGAAATTTAGGTTTTGATATTAGACCAGCATGCAAGCACCTGTGCAACCGTCTCGTCAATACTTAAGTATGAGGAATCGATCACATGCGCATCTGGTGCTGGCTGCAAAGGTGCAATAGCGCGGTTTTGATCGCGATGATCACGCGCCCGCAAATCCTCTACAACCGATTCCATTTTAACAACAACCCCCTTATCTATCAACTGCTTATGGCGCCTCCTGGCGCGCTCCTGAACGCTTGCGACCAGAAAAACCTTGAGTGTTGCGGTGGGAAAAACGACCGTCCCCATGTCGCGTCCATCGGCGACCAAACCAGGGGGTTGGAGGAAGTCGCGTTGCCGTTGTAAAAGCGCATCACGTACCTTTGGATAGGCAGCCACCTGGGAAGCAACTAAGCCAACTTGCTCTTGACGCAGCTGTGCCTCTACCTCTTGACCCGCCAGCCAAGTCCCCTGGGCGTCAAACCGTACATCCAAATTCCTTGCTATCTCGGCAACGGCTTGCGCATCATTTAAGTCTACCGCTTGTTGTTGTGCCGCCAGCGCCGTCAGTCGGTATAACGCGCCACTATCAAGGACATGCCAGCCTAAATGGGCGGCCACTTTCTGTGCGACAGTGCCTTTACCCGAAGCGGTCGGCCCGTCGATGGTAATCACCGATACAGCACTCATGTTCGTACCAATTGTTCAAATACAGAGAAATAATGGGGAAATGTTTTGCCCACGCAGTCGGGATCCAAAATATCCACCTGCACAGGGGCAAAGGCAGCCAATGAAAAACACATGGCGATGCGATGGTCATCATAGGTGAAAATTTCTGCATCCCGCCAACCGTCGGTGGGCACTGGCTCAACACGAAGCCAATCAGGACCTGATTCAGCATGGGCACCTAATCGCTTTAATTCAGTCTCCATCGCGTGGATGCGATCGGTTTCCTTGACACGCCAGCTGCCAATATCCCGTAGCACACAGGGGCCATCAGCATACATTGCCAGTGCAGCAGCCGTCATGGCGGCGTCGGGGATTAAATCAAAGCTCAGATCAAAGGCGCGCAAACGCTCACCCTGGGCCACCTCTACCCCTTGTACCACCATGGCCTGCGGCTCGAATTTGACCTGCGCGCCCATGGCCTCAATCACCTGTGCAAACTGCACATCCCCTTGTACTGACGCGCTGCCCACACCGTTAATTTGTATTGGGCCACCACCAATCGCCCCCAAAGCTAAAAAATAAGAAGCTGAGGAAGCGTCTCCTTCAACATGGTAGCGTCCTGGAGAGCGGTAGCAGGCTTGAGCTGGCACAACAAAATGCTGCCACCCCTCATGGTGGACCTCGACTCCAAAATCAGCCATCATCGCTAATGTAATGGCGATATAGGGCTGAGAAATCAACCGCCCTATCACCTCGATCTCAACGGCACGCCCCGTTTTTTGTGCCACCAAAGGTGCCGCCATCAATAACGCCGTCAAAAACTGGCTAGACACATTACCTTTGACCTGAAACACATGGGTCGCTTCAATGGTGGCGGGCTTAATCTGTAATGGAGGATACCCGGACGCACCTAAATACTCTATATGGGCGCCACCTGCTTGCAATGCCGTCACCAAATCACCAATGGGGCGCTCGTGCATGCGCTCGATACCCGATAGCCGGTAGTTGCCGTCTGCCCAAGCCAATGCCGCTGTGAGGGAGCGCATGGCTGTACCAGCATTGCGCAGAAACAGATCGGCCTGAGGGTTAAGTGTATCCCAGCCCCCTATCACCTCATAAACAGAGGATTCTAGACGCCGTGCAGATACCCCAAGGCGCTGTAATGAATCCAACATGACCTCAGTATCATCTGATTCGAGCACACCATGCAGCTCGGTCCGGCCCTGCGCCATAGCCGCCAACAATAACGCACGATTGGAAATGCTCTTGGACCCCGGTAATTGCATCTGCCCCTGCGCCGCACGGGCCCTGGGTAAGCGATATGATTGGATTTTATTCATGATAACCACTCCGACTGGCCCACAAGCGACGCGCCAGAGCCGCCCGTTCTAGAAAGTCATATAAAGAGGCCTCATCGCTCTCGAGCAGCGCCTGTTCGGCCTGGGCAAAAGCATTGCGCACCTCGCGTAACTCTTGTAGTACGGCTTGTTTATTGCTGAGAAAGATATCGCGCCAGACCTCTGCGGAGCCTGCGGCAATACGCGTAAAATCCCTAAAACCACTCCCAGCAAGATTCAAGCGCAGATCAGCGTTTTCAGCACTGGCGACCTGCCACATAAATACGGCTGATAAAAAATGAGGCACATGGCTGACAGAGGCCAACACCTCATCATGTTCGGCGGG
>JAJYTK010000069.1 GCA_021793095.1 Pseudomonadota bacterium | reverse complement strand
CAGGGCTCGCGTCATTGAGGCAAGCCCATTTTAGGTGACAGGCTATTCGTTTTCAGAAAGCATGTAGAGGATGGCTGCCTCGAGCTCCTCATCAGATGCGGTTGACCCGCCACGTGGAGGCATGGCGCCGGTGCCCTTGATTGCGACCTCGAGCATGGTCTCAAGGCCGGTATCGGTATAGGGGGCCCAAGCATCGGCGTCCCCGACTTTGGGTGCACCTGCTACCCCGGCGGCGTGACAAGCAAAACAGTTGCTGTCATAGAGTTTTTGACCAATTTCTAGTTGCTCGTCTGTGGCAGCAAACTCATCTCCGTCTGCGGCAGCGGTGTCAGCGGAGGCATCAGCATCATCGCCATTTTCGGCGGCATCAGCCTGGTCCCCATCGGCAGCGTCATCACCATTGTCTGCGGCCTCATCGCCCTCATCAGCAGCTGCGGCATCGTCCTGCTCGTCAGCGGCATCAGCCTGGTCCTCATCGGCAGCGTCATCACCATTGTCTGTGGCCTCATCGCCCTCATCAGCGGCTGCGGCATCGTCTTGCTCATCAGCGGCATCGGCCTGATCGTCATCGGCAGCATCGCCCTCGACATCAGGCTCATCAAAATCGGCCCCCGCTGCATTGGCCATGTAGACCATGGCGCGCTCGACCTCGAGATCGTCTAAGGAGTTGTTGCCCCCTTTGGCTGGCATCGCCCCGCGACCATTTAGTGCGACCTCGAGCATTTCGTCATAGCCCTCGTCAATATAAGGCGCCCAAGCATCAGCATCACCGTATTTAGGGGCACCAGAAACACCCTCGGCGTGACAGGTCGCACAGGTGCTGTTGTAAACCTCTTCGCCTGTTTTGAGCTCGAGCTCGCCGTCATCCTCGGGGGCCTCAAAAGCGACCCGCGCAACTGGCTGAATACGCTCGACAACGGCCTCGTGCGTGAGCTTGCGCTCGGTGCTGCCGCGGCGCATATCACCCGTGGCATACTCTAAAACCAAAATCAGTGCCCCAATGGGGATGAGGAAAGCGAAAATAGCTGTCAGGAACACTCGTAGCGGATGCTTAACCTCACCGGTCTGAGTGTCGTTAGTATTTTGATTGGGCTGTTGTTCCGTAGTGCTCATAAATCGGATCCTGCGTAGTCGTTTTGCTCTAGTCTAGCGTTTGTTATGTGGCCTACGCCTGCTAGACCCTCTGTTGTATTATTAGAAAGCTCGCAAGCAAAGTTTAGCCTATCTATGCCCGAGATGTCAGGCCAAATGGGGTAGGTCCGCCTTTCTTTGCAAGCAACTGCTAATTATAGCGAACAATAGCGGGAATGTATGCGCATCATCACAAAGGGTGGGCTTGTTTGAATCCTTTTACATACCGAATGTTTTTACGCTACAATAGCCACTTTGCGCCCGTAGTTCAATGGATAGAATAAGAGTCTCCGAAGCTCTTGGTCCAGGTTCGATTCCTGGCGGGCGCGCCACATCGCTTTGATAGAAAAATACTCAATCCCCCATTGTGTTTTTTCTCTCTTTCCTTTCTTTTTTCCTCTTTCTTCATATCCTTAACACAAAGCGAAAGCCTATAATAAATAACCCTCATTAAATAGGTTATTGCCATGAAATTAGGCTGGATCGAAGATTTTCTCGCGTTAATTCAAGAGGGCTCGTTCAGTAGCGCAGCACGTCGGCGCCATATTTCCCAACCTGCTTTTTCACGTCGCATCGGTCGGCTTGAGGCTTGGTTAGGGGTGCAATTAGTTGAACGCCATCCCCAAGGCATAGAATTGACGCCTTCGGCCTATCGCTTTGCTGATGATATGCGCGATCTGGTGGGCAGTGCCCAAAAATTGCGCAATCAAATACGTGCCGATGCTTTTGGTGACACCAAAATTACCTTGGCAATGCAACATACCCTAATGATCACGCATTTGCCGGCTTTGTTGCAGCAATTGCAAACCCATCGATTGGCGAATACTGAGGCATTATTGGTAAAGGCTGGGAATTTTGATCAATGCGTTGGTCATTTGAATAGTGGGCAAGCCGATTTGATGCTGTGTTTTAAGCCCCAAGGGGATGCTTTGGTGCCTTATCCAGCGGATACGCATCGTCTGTGTTTGGGCCAAGAGCTCTTTGTGCCAGTAGCAGTGCCGGCGATTAGCGGCTTATTGGCAGCCCAAAAAGGCCATTCGGGCTTGGTCAAACTGATTAACTATCCACATGATAGTGCCTTGGGCCGCATCGTGAGGCATTATTGCTTATCAAGTTTGCTAGAAAACTATACTGCCGAAACGGTGTGCGAGTCTGCCTTTACCGCAGGGATTAAGGAAATGATTTTGCAGGGCAAAGGGATGGGGTGGTTGCCCAAGACATTGGTCCAGCGTGAATTGGATGCAGGTCTGCTCGAAATCCTAGATTGTGATTTAGAGAGCGCGGTGCTGGATATTTATATCTATCGCAACCAAAAAAACGATAATCCTTATGTGGCACAAATCTGGCCTTTATTTGAGCAGTACCAGCAAGAGTTTTTTGTTTGAGTCTTGGGATGCTCTCGAGGCAGATTGGGTTTGGGCTGATTTAAACTGTGATGCTGTGACGCAAGCCCTAAAGAGGTTGGCGGTAGCATCCCCTCTTTAGGGCTTACTTATAGTGAACGGCTGTGATGAGTCTGGTGTTTAGACGCTGGATACTGGGGCAGCGTATTTACGATTCCAGCCTGTGAAAATTGAAAAGAGCATGACAAGAATTAAAATCCAGGCATAGGGGTTCAGAAAGGCACTGCCAATGGAAGGTGCAAAAATGTCATGGCGATCCGAGATAATCAGCAGTGTCGAATACCACACAATGACCGCATTGTGCCAAGGCAGCACATAGAAAATAGTATTGGCTGCACAGTCCATCAGATTAGCAATGCGCGCCGGCGCTAGGTTTTGTCGCACACCCAATGGGCGCCCAATGGTGGGGCCCACTAAAAGGATAGCGGGGGCGTTGGCACCAAGCGGTACCGTAAATAACAATGTGATGCCAAAAATAGATAATTCGGTGCCTTTAACATCTTTTGCCGCTCTTTTTTCCAATGAGGATAAAATAAGGCCCATCAAACCACTTTCCTTGAGTAACTGGGCCACGGCTAAAATAAACAGCACAAACACCACGGGCGCATACACCCCGGTAATGCCATCTTCGATGATCCCGGTGCTCCCCCCTCTTTCTGCGGGTAAAGAAAAGAGCTCTGTGGGGCTCATTAGGCCGGTGATTAAGCCAATAATGAGGCCAATAATACTGCCCCAAATTAATGCGGTAATGATATGACGCTTTGCCATCGCCAGACCGACGACCACAATAAAGGGGATTAACATAATTAATCCTAGGGGGCCGACACTTGATTCATCAGGGGTATGAGTGATTTCGCCGCCGCCACCAAAAAGTGCAAAAACGATCAGTGAGCCCAGCGCGGATACCAAAGTGAGCGGTAATCGGGTCCGAACGACATCCCCCATTTCTGCCTGTGCGGTGTAGGCGGAGCTAATGGTGCTGTCAGAAATAGGGGCCAAGTTATCCCCAAAGCTACCGCCCGCTAAAATAGCAACGGCCAAGATGGTGGGGTCTGCCCCCAGCGCTACCCCGGCGGGATATAAAATAGGCAGTACGGCTAAATAAGTACCCACACTGGTACCCACACCGGTGGCAAAAATGCAGGTCAAAACAAAAGCCAAGGAGACAAAAGCTGCCCCAGTGACGCCTAGCTCTAAGCCCACCCACAGCAATCCATCGACTAAACCGCTATTAGACAGTAGGGCGCCGAATACCCCAGCAAAAATAAATGCAGCAATGACGACCACGCCGGTTTTATCGGACAGGCCCCGAATGACTGAATCAGAAAACTGCCGGCGATTTTTTGCCAGTAACATCCCAATGGCCAAGGCCAACCAGCCCCCGACTAGAAAACCTGAGATGCTTGCTCTCTCATACACGGACAGCCAGACCAAAACTAAAATAAACACTAAAGTAGGAATTAAAGCGGCCCAAGGACCGCCGTACATTTCGAGACGGGGTAGATCCTCATCTCGATAAGCTGCGTTTTCTCCAAACTCTTTCATGTCATGTCTCCTAAGAAAATAAGATTTGGATTGTTGTTGGGACGTTTTATTTATTTCTATTAAGTCGTCCTTTTTTTGATCGGGTGTGGGCTTTTTTGTTTTTTTTAAGCTTCGCTAAAAGGCTCGCCCTTGCAGGCAATTAAAATCTCATCGGCCAAGACCTCCATCGCATCAATCACCGGTACAGAGGCTTGAATTTCCTGATGCAAGATGGAAAACTCAGTACAGCCAAGGACAATGGCATCAGCCCCTGACGCGACTAACTGTGCGGCCAATGCATTCAGGGTGGCGATATGATTAGCGGTATGTCGCCCCTTTTTCACCGCACGAATCACTTCTAATTGTTTTTCTTTTTCAGTAGGGTAGAGCAGGCTCAAGCCCTGCCTATCGCATCCGTGCTGATAAAGCCCAATTTTTTCCAAGGCGGGCGAAGCCAAGAGCCCAATCGTTTGTTTGTTTTTGGGTAGATCTTTCTTAACTGCTTGTAGGGTCAAATCCACTAAATGCCATACGGGGATGCCAACCGAACGGCGGATGTCTGGCCAATAATAGTGCGCCGTGTTGCAGGGGATGACCAGAAAATCTGCCCCTGCCTGCTCGAGTCGTCGGGCCATCGCCATTAAAACAGGCGCGGGATTGTCGCCGGTGCCCTCTAATAGCGCTTGAATCCGAGAGGGCACCTTGGGATTGTTGTCCACAATCATATGAATATGATCTTGGTCATCAGCGGCGGGGGTTTTAGACACGATGCGCTGCATCAGTTCGATGGTGGCTTCGGGTCCCATGCCGCCAATGATTCCAACAATGGGTTCAGTCATGATTCACCCCCTATCTTGACGGTTCAAGACCCCGTTTGAGCGCGAGTTTGGGCGCGATAGTCGGGCAGGGAAAAGGTCTCTAAATAGCTAAATAAGCCCGCATTACCCCCGGTGTGGATAAAGACGACATTTTCGCCCTTTTTGAAATGGCCTTGGCGAATCAAATCAATTAATCCGGCCATCCCTTTTCCAGAGTAGACGGGGTCTAGCAAAATGCCCTCGTATTCAGCCAATAGCTTGATGGCCTCTACCATTCCTTCGGTCGGCTCGCCATAACCATCGCCCACATAGTTGCAATTAGCCACGACCGCTTCGCGCGGGATTAAATCTGTGGGTAAATCTAAATGCCCCAAAATGCGTTTGACCAAATTGTAGACATTGTTTTCTTGAGTCTCTTGGGGGACACGTACACCGATACCTAACACAGGGACTTGGCTGTTGGTGCCTGCAAAACCGGTCACCAACCCGGCTTGTGTGCCGGCACTGCCGGTGGCGTGAACCACATGATCGATGCGTAGGTTTTTGGCCTCGGCTTGAGAAAGAATTTCTAAGGCGGCGCTCACATAGCCCAATGAACCCACCTCGTTAGAACCCCCGCCAGGGATTACATAGGGCTTTTTACCTTGGCCCTGCAACTGAGCACTGAGCTCTTCCATCTTTGCATTCATATCCGTACCACCGGGATACTCTGAAAGATGAGCGCCATGGAGTTGATCGAGCAAAATATTACCGTTATAGCAGTAGTCCCTATCGGTACGTCCGGTCCTGTCTTCTAATAAAATATGGCATTCCAGTCCAAGCTTGGCAGCAATCGCGGCAGTTTGTCGGCCATGGTTCGTTTGGGTGGCGCCTTGGGTGATGATCGTATCAGCGCCTTTTTCCAGCGCATCCGCCACCAGAAACTCCAGTTTTCTGGTTTTATTGCCGCCAGTCGATAAGCCCGTGCAGTCGTCTCGTTTAATCCAGAGGTTGGGGCCACCCAAATGTTTGCTTAACCGTTCCATAGGCTCTAGCGGAGTGGGCAAATGAGCAAAATGTAGCCGCGGGAAACGTGATAGTTGCATAACCTTCCTCCTTTTGTTTTCGAAAGTTTCAAAAACATATTGATAAAAGTTTTGGCAGACAATTAGCCTATTACATAAATTGTAGGTAGCGGGG
>JAJYTK010000068.1 GCA_021793095.1 Pseudomonadota bacterium | reverse complement strand
GCAGCATGATCTCTTTCATGTCTATACGGTGGATCAGCATACTCTGCGCGTGATTGATTACCTCAGCCAAATGCGGCAATCCAATGCCGCTAATCGAGTGTCACCGCTGGCCCAACAGCTCATGCATGACTTTCATCATTCTTGGTTACTGTATTTAGCTGCTTTATTTCATGATATTGGCAAAGGTCAAGGCGGAAATCACGCAATTCGTGGCGCCGAAATTGCACGCCAATTCTGCCAAGATCACGAATTGAGCCCCCAAGAAACCTCATTGATTGTATTCCTCGTCAAGCAGCACCTCCTCTTTTCCCATTATGCGCAGAAAGAAGATTTCTATGCCCCCGAGATACTCCATGAATTCATCACAATTGTGGATGACATAGAAAAGCTCAACGCTCTTTATCTGCTCACCATTGCCGACATTCAAGCCACTAACCCTAGAATTTGGACCAGTTGGAAATCAACGCTCTTTGATAGTTTGTACCAACAAGCTGCTGGGCTACTCTTGAATCAACAAAGTAGCGCTGAAATTTTACGTACACGGCAACAAACTGCGCATACTCATCTCGCGCTTGTACTTAACAAGAACAGCTATGCCCAACAGGTATGGCAAGAATTGGATGGTGATTATTTTGCACGGCATCCACTGAACACCATTTATTGGCATTTTCAAACCTTTGCTCAGCAAGATACGGTCATAAAACGCCCAACGGTCAGTCTGCGTGCCTTGCCTGAAAATGCGCACAGCGATGAACTGCATGGGCAGCGCCGTGCAACGCCCAGTGCTACCTCTCAGGCGTTGTGGCAGGTGATGGTACACGCAGAGGACCAGCCAGAGCTGTTCATGACTTTATGTGAAGTGTTTGAAAGGCTGGGTTTTAGTATTCAGGACGCACAGATTTATACCAGCCCCAAAGGCTGGGTATTGGATACCTTTGTCGTCCAGCCAGCACGCGCAATCAGGGAGGATCAGCAGGGTTTTTTATTGTTAGAGCATGCCCTCAAAGAAAGCTTACTTAATTTAAAACATCAGCAACACAAGGCGCGCACCACCACCTTTAATTACCATGATGCCCGCTCAGCCCAAGCACGCGTCTTTCCACTCAACCCCCGTGCTGAATTGCGTCATTTGTACGATTCTAGCTGGGAACTCTCCATCCTCGGCACGGATCGCAAGGGCTTGCTCTTTAGCCTCGCACAGTGCTTTGCTCAAAATGAACTCAACCTGCGTTCTGCCAAGGTCATGACCCTAGGGGAACGCGTAGAGGATAACTTTATACTGGAAAGTTCAAAACTAGAAAATAATGATTTTCGCGCGGCTTTGATTCGCGATATACTCCGTTTACTTACCTGACAAATTACCTGTTTTGGTTATGGCACGCTTTTCACGGTCTATATCCTTACCCAGCTATTTCTATTTAGCCGCTCTCATTATTGGGCTTCTTGCTTTTTTAATCGCATTATTTGCCCAACATGTTTTAGGAATGGCTCCCTGCGCTTGGTGCGTTTTTCAACGACTCATATTGTTGGTTGCCTGCTTTTTTGCATTATTGGCCTATATCACCCACCAAAAGCAATACAATAAAACGGCAACCACCATTGGACTATTGCTAGTTATCAACACGATCACTGGCATGGTGTCTTCGTGGCATCAGTATACGGTAGCTGCAAACCAGTTTTCATGCGCCCTCACCTTTGCGGATAAAGCCATTACCCAACTTGGGTTAGATCGTGCTTGGCCCAAAGTATTTGGCATCTACGCGAGTTGCATGGATGCCAAAGTTAATTTCTTGGGATTAGATTTTGCCCTCTGGTCTTTTAATTTATTTATCGTTCTGACCGCAGCGGGCTTAGCTGCCCTGTGGATGCAATGGCGTCAGCATAGTCGTTAATGCTGTCGACTAGCGCATGACTACACGATGATCTTGTCGTCTTCGGTGATGTAGTGACCATGAAAACAAGAGGCCTCAAAACCATCAATGTGGGGGTTTAACTCGTGCAGCAAGGCATACAGGTCGTCTAAATTTTGATAGATCAACCCATCGGCCCCCATTTTTTTGACAATGCTATCCTCCTCACAACTGTGCGCAATGAGCTCTTCCTTAGTTGGCATATCAATACCATAAATGTTGGGAAATCTCACTGGGGCCGCCGCCGAAGCGAAAAACACTTTTTTTGCTCCCGCCCAGCGTGCGATCTCAACGATGCGTTTACTGGTCGTCCCACGCACTATAGAATCATCAACGAGTAAGACATTTTTATCCTTAAATTCTAAGGGGACGGCACTGAGCTTTTGTCGTACTGAGCGTTGCCGTACAGCCTGCCCAGGCATAATAAAGGTGCGACCAATATAGTAGTTCTTGAGAAAGCCCTCTCTATAGGGCAGATTCAAGCTGGAAGCCAGCTGCATCGCGGATGGACGTGCCGAATCAGGGATAGGCATCACCACATCAACCTCGGCCAAACGCAAGCTCTTGGCCACTTTGTTGCCCAGATATTCACCCATTTTCAAGCGCGCATGATAGATGGAAATACCGTCAATGATGGAATCAGGGCGGGCAAAGTAAACATACTCAAACATGCATGGCATTAACCGAGTATGGTCGGCACATTGTTGCTTGACTAACTGCCCATCTAGGGTGATGCACAGGGCCTCACCAGGCGCAACATCATCAACCAATCGAAAGCCATTGCCAGTCAAGGCCACAGATTCTGAGGCAACTAGCCATTCACGCCCATGCTCACCGTCAAGTTTGCCATAGCACAAAGGGCGAATACCGTTAGGATCTCTAAAGGCCACTAATCCAAACCCAGCAATATGGGCAATCACTGCATAAGCCCCTTTGACGCGCTTGTGAACGGCACGGACGGCCTTAAAAACCACCTCGGGGCTGAGCTCATCATTGGCAGAGGCCAATTGCAGCTCATGCGCAAAGATATTTAGTAAAACCTCTGAATCTGATTGGGTGTTGATATGTCGTCGATCAAACTTAAAGAGATCCTCGCGTAGGCTTTTCCAGTTAGTGAGTTGCCCATTATGCACAAAACTGATCCCATAAGGGGCGTTTACATACAAGGGCTGAGCCTCGTCGATACTTTCGGGCGAGGTGGAACTCGGATAGCGCACGTGACCCAAGCCACTATTACCGGGCAAAGAGCGCATATTGCGGGTCCGAAAGACATCACGGACCAGGCCGGCCGCGCGATGGGTAAAGAACATCTGATCATGATAGGTTGAGATACCTGCTGCCTCTTGACCACGGTGCTGTAGCAGCAGCAAGCTGTCGTAAATCAATTGGTTAACAGGCGAATGACCAATCGCACCGACCACACCACACATAAATATTCCTTTTTGACTAGTTGGGCAACCAGGCAGCAGTTGCGGGCATCCAGTCCTTAATTTGGGCGATGCCCAGTTCAGCGATAGGCACAAGTTGAGACGCTTGCCACCAAGGTTCTTGACGGATGGCAGTATAACTCGCCAAAACAACCAGTGCCAGCACAATCACTGCACCGCGTAACAAACCAAATAAGACTCCCAGCCCCTGATCCGCAGGGCTCAAGCCTGTCTTGTCGATGAGCGTGGTTAATAAGAGGTTAAGCATGCCCACAATCAGCAAAATGACTACAAAAACAATAATATATGCGATTGCAGACAGCAGTAGCGGATGAAAAGAAATAAAATCTGTGAGCAAAGCAGCCAAGTATGGGCCCCAGTTGAGGGCCCCCAAAAAAGCTGCGATAAAGGCAATGAGCGACAGTATTTCCTTAATAATGCCGCGCACAAAACCCAGCCCAGAGGAAATGAGCAAAATGCCTAAGATGAAATAATCTAAAGTACTCACTGGGAACGGATAAAGCTATCGTCATAACCTAAAGAGCGTAGACGCGTCAACGCTGCCTCGGCGGCTTGGCGACTTTCAAATGGCCCGACACGCAACCGATAAGTACCCGCATCCTCCTCAACAAAGGCATTATTGACCCCGGCAGAGATTAATTGCTCGCGACGGTTATTAGCCCCATCACCACTGGAATAGGCCGCCACCTGTACCGTAAAAGATCCGCGTTGTGCAGCGCCCTGCTCATTATTGCCTGTGTCCTCTGGGGTACGCCCTTCTAATAGTGCCAAAGCCACAGAACCATCATCAGTACGTTCAGGCTCATTTTTAGCCGGCTCGGGTTTAGATTGTGACTGTGAATCGGATTCAGTTTTGCTGGGCTCTGTCTCAGCATTTGTGGCAGAGTCAGCCTGTGAAGAGTCCGCCACCTCGTCACGGTCATCGGCAACCTCAGCCTCGGTTTGCATCTCTATTTCGGGCAAGTCTACCGCACTTTGCTCAACCATTTCGGACTCATTACTGGGGAGTTCATCCTCAGTACCCTGTACATCTTCGTTTGCATCCTCAGCCTCAACAGGGCTAAAAGCATCCTCATCCTGATCGATGAGTGCATTTTGTGTTGAGTCAGCGTCTGGCGCCACAATGGGTGGAAACACCTGTACGACTTGTTCGACTTCGTCTGCACCGTCGCTTTTTAAAAATATAGGTACAAAAACGACTGCAATTAATACAATAACCAGCGCGCCAATCAGCCTCCTGCGGGCTCGTCGGCGTAACTCAACAAGCTGGTCTTCTTGACTGCCATGCTCACGCTGCGACGCAGCACCCTTACGTGCAAAAAATCCCATAGATATACAAAATCCTGTGGTAGACGCTATGCGCCGCCGGCCAATCACTACTATTCGCTTTGAGTTGCTTTCAAGTAATCAAGTATTGGTCCGACGGTCATAAAAGAACCGAAGACAGCAATTTTATCATTAACCGTGCTAATGCGCTGCGCCTCATTGTATGCCTCAGTGACGGTATCAAAGCATTGGATTTCCAAGCTGGGCGCCTTTGTATGAGACACTCGTGGGCGAACGGTCGGTTTTTGCTGTGTGGTGGTGTCGACTGACGGATTTATAGCAGTCTTTTCAGCAGTTGCATACGCCTCTTTCACAAACCTTGACAGTGTCTCGGCATCGAGCCCTCGGGCACCCGGTATGCTCGCGCAAAGCCACAAATCAATTTGATTTACCAATGGTTTAAGGGCGTTCACCACCTCTTTATCTTTTAGCATACCTACAACCGCAATGGTACGGCCAGTTGTTGGTATTTGCTGCAAATTGTAGGCAAAAGATCTTAACGCATGTGGGTTGTGGCCTACATCTAAGATGGTGGTAGGTTGTCCGGGTAAGACCTGAAACCTTCCTTCTAGGTGGGCGCTCAGCAATCCTTGTTTAATGTCTTGGATAGGAATCACTAAATGATCACTCAGCGCATCCAGCACGGCCAAAGCAATGGCCGCATTAGGGAGCTGATTAGCCCCGCGTAATCCCGGAAAAGGCAGCGCTGAACGTCGTCGTTCCGGCCCACGGTATTGCCACTGGTGCATATCAACATGCACACTAAAATCGCGATCCATCACCCACAGGGGCGCCTGTATCTCAGCCGCATAATCCAGTAAGCTTTGTGGCGGCAGAGGATCGCCACAAATAGCGGGACGCCCAGAACGAAAAATGGCCGCTTTTTCAAAGCCTATTTTTTCACGATCTCCACTGAGATACTCTTGGTGATCCAAATCAACTTGGGTAATGACTGAGCAATCCCCGTCAATTAAGTTAACTGCGTCTAAGCGACCCCCCAACCCCACTTCTAAAATCCAAACATCCAAGGGTTGCTGTGCGAACAAACTAAAACCCGCGAGTGTAGTGTGCTCAAAAAATGTCAAAGAAGTATCGCCACGATGCGCCTCTACCTTGGCCAAGTGATCACATAGCAGTGACTCGTCTACCGCCTCACCATTGATACGAAAACGCTCGTTAAAATGCACTAAATGCGGAGAACTATACACCCCAACGCGATACCCAGATGCCAGTAAAATAGCCTCTAGAATCGCCCCTGTGGAACCTTTGCCATTGGTCCCACCAATAATAATTTTTAGTGCTGGGCTGTGGATGTTTAATTTATCAAAAACAACTCTGACGCGATCTAGACCCAAATCAATTTCTGTGGGGTGTAATGCAAGTAAGTAATCTTGCCACTGCTCTATGCTTT
>JAJYTK010000067.1 GCA_021793095.1 Pseudomonadota bacterium | reverse complement strand
GCCACCGACACGGACTGACCCCTTGTACACCATACCGCCCAAGGAAATAATGGCGACCTCGGTCGTCCCCCCACCGATATCCACAACCATGGAACCACTGGCATCTGATACTGACAAACCCGCGCCAATAGCCGCCGCCATGGGCTCTTCGATCAAATACACCTGGCTGGCACCTGCCCCCAGGGCTGACTCACGAATGGCACGGCGCTCAACCTGGGTAGAGCCACAAGGAACACAAACAATAATACGTGGGCTGGGTGCAAACATACTGCGCGGGTGCACCATCCGGATAAATTGTTTGAGCATTTGCTCAGTGACGGTAAAATCTGCGATCACACCGTCTTTCATTGGGCGAATCGCCTCGATATTACCGGGCACACGCCCGAGCATTTGTTTGGCCTCTTGTCCGACAGCTTGAATAATTTTTTTCCCATTGGGACTGCCATCGTGTCTTATTGCTACAACCGATGGCTCATCAAGCACAATATCCTTTCCTCGGACATAAATCAGCGTGTTCGCCGTCCCGAGGTCAATGGCCATATCACTAGAAAAATAACTGCGTAGGAATCCGAACATGGGTGTGCAATGTAGATAAAAAGATAAAAAAAATGTTCCGTGCGAGCGCTAAATAAAACTTTACGAGGCAAAATCAGCCACCCACGCAAGCGAACATCAACACTGAAGAAGTAAACTGTTAATGATAACTTATAATTAGAGCAAAATAAGACTGATTTAGCGCCTCGTTAAAACCTGTAACGATTTTCCATCAATTTGGGCGCAAATCAGTATTGAATTGCTACTTTTGAGGCAAAACCAGTATATTTTCCCATTTGGCAGGCTACATTGTATATTTTAGTGCTGCATTCATCACTTTTTGGTCATCGAAGGATATCCGGAATACATTATGACTGTTACCAAACAAGAAGTCGCTCACATCGCCGAGCTCGCCCAACTAGAGCTCGATGACGCGCAAAGTGAGCAGGCGAAAAATGATTTTAGCCATATATTAACCCTTATTAAGCAATTGGAAACGGTTGACACCACCGGGGTCACCGCATTGATCAGCCCATTAACGGCCATGAGCGACGCTTCCTTGCGCTTACGTGATGATGTGCCCGCCCCCCGCTCAACCGCTGCCCAGCGCGAGGCCCTGATGGCCAATGCGCCCGCCCAGGAAGATGGGCTCTTCCTCGTGCCGACTGTTATTGAATAGGCTTGCCCATATGCTTTTAAACACCTTTCCTACCATCGAGTCCCTCAATGAGGCCTTTGATAATAAAAAAATCAGCGCGCTGGAGCTCACCCAGAGCTGTTTGGCCGCCATTCAAACGCATCAACAGCTCAATGCTTGGGTAGATATTAATGAGGATGCCTCTTTGGCCCAGGCCAAAGCTGCAGATGCCCAACGCGCAAATCATACCCACACCCCCCTGACCGGGGTTCCCATCGGCCATAAAGACGTTTTCGTCACGCGTCACTGGCGCACCACCGCCGCCAGTAAAATGCTGCAAAATTACCAAAGCCCTTTTGATGCAACCGTTGTTGAGCGCTTGCAAAACGCGGGGTCCATTACCCTGGGGAAACTCAATTGCGATGAGTTTGCCATGGGCTCTGACAGCCAAACTTCGGTTTTTGGCCCCACACTCAACCCTTGGGACCTCACGCGCACGCCCGGTGGCTCATCCAGCGGATCTGCCGCAGCGATCGCCGCGGGCCTCGCCTTAGCAGCCACCGGTTCAGATACTGGCGGCTCTATCCGCCAACCCGCTGCATTTTGTGGCATTAGTGGCATCAAGCCCACCTATGGCACGGTTTCTCGCTACGGTATGGTGGCTTATGGGTCAAGCTTGGATCAGGCTGGCCCCATGGCACGTCACGCCCGTGATTTACTTTATTTACTTGAAACCATGGGCGGTTTTGACGAACGCGATCCCACCTCATTAACGCATTGTGGTGACCAAACAAACGATGGCGCGCGCATACGCAGCCAATTCGAACACTGGCACCAACAATTTCAAACACAAGATGACCGCCCCCTCAAGGGACTGCGTATCGGCATTATTAAAGAATTCCTCGAAAATGATCTGCAGCCTGAGGTCGTCAAAAGCCTCGATGAGGCCCTGCAAACTCTAGAAAAACTAGGCGCTGAGCGCGTCGAGGTGTCCTTGCCCCTCATTGATATGGCCACAGCGGCGTATTATGTGATTAGCCCTGCCGAGGCTTCCAGCAATCTCTCGCGCTTTGATGGGGTACGTTTTGGGCACCGCACCGAACACTACCAAGATCTCCATGAAATGACGGCACGCAGCCGCTCAGAAGGTTTTGGCCCCGAGGTCAAACGCCGTATCCTAGCGGGCACCTACGTCCTGAGCGAGGGTCATTACGAAACCTTCTTTCTCCAAGCGCAACGCGTACGCGCCATGATCCTCGAGCAGTACCAAGCTGCCCTAGCGCAATGCGATGTGATTTTTGCTCCCGTGAGTGCCGGACTGCCGCAGGCGCTCAATCAAACGGTCGAGGCGCCCACCGATCAGTGGCGTGCCGATCGTTATACATTGAGCGTTAATTTGGCCGGACTGCCCGCGCTCAGTGCGCCTTGTGGACAAAGCAGCGGCGACAAGCCCCTGCCTATCGGCATGCAACTCATCGGCAATTATTTCCAAGAAGGTCAGTTATTAGCCATTGCCGATTGCTTCCAAACACATACTGACTGGCATCAACGAACACCGGAGCTGTAATCATGGATTGGGAAATTGTTATCGGCTTGGAAACGCACGTGCAGCTGTCCACGGCTTCCAAGATTTTTTCTGACAGCAGTACAGCCTTTGGCGCTGAACCAAATACCCAGGCCAATGCAGTCGATATGGCCTTGCCTGGCGCTTTACCGGTATTTAACCGTGCTGTTGCCGAAAAGGCTGTCATGTTTGGTCTGGCCGTCGGCGCCCAAATTAATCAAACCTCAGTGTTTGCGCGCAAAAATTATTTTTATCCTGATCTGCCCAAGAACTATCAAATCAGCCAATTTGATCAACCCATTCTAGAGGGCGGTGAAATTGTTTTCAGCCTAGAGGATCACACCCATCGGATCTCCCTCACGCGGGCTCATCTCGAAGAGGATGCTGGAAAATCTTTGCATGAAAACTTCACAGGTCCCCATGGTGAGTCTAGCTCAGGCATCGATCTCAACCGCGCAGGCACCCCGCTTTTGGAAATTGTCTCTGAGCCCGATATGCGCAGTGCCGCCCAAGCTGCAGCGTTTGCACGCACCCTACACGGATTGGTCGTGTGGCTAGGGATCTGTGATGGCAACATGCAAGAGGGATCCTTTCGGGTAGACGCTAACGTCTCGGTACGCCCCAAGGGTGAAACCACCTTGGGCACACGCTGCGAGCTGAAAAACATCAACTCATTTCGCTTTCTTGAGCGCGCCATCAACTACGAGGCCCAGCGCCAAATTGATGTCCTAGAGACTGGTGGCACCATCGTCCAAGAAACCCGCCTTTACGATGCAGATCTGGATGAAACGCGCAGCATGCGCACCAAAGAGGATGCGGATGATTACCGTTATTTCTCGGATCCAGATTTACTGCCCTTGGTGCTTAGTGATGCCATGATTGATGATATCCGCGCCAAAATGCCTGAGCTACCGGCTGAAAAACGTCAGTACTTTAAGGAAAAGCTTGACTTGACTGACTATGACGCCCAGCAACTCACCGCTCAGCGCGCCACGACTGATTATTTCGAGGCTACCCTAGCGGCATTAGAGGGCAAAGAGCCCAAATTGATTGCGAACTGGATCCTCACCGATCTGGCAGCAGTACTCAATCGTGCCGAGCAAAGCATCGACGAGTCCCCCATCCGCCCCGAGCAGTTGGCCGGATTGATTCGTCGTATTGCAGACAACACCATCTCTAATAACATGGCGCGCAAAGTATTTACCGCCATGTGGGAGGGCGAGGAAGAGGGCGACCCCGATCGCATCATTGAAAAGCGCGGTTACAAGCAAATCAGCGACAGTGGTGCCATTGAAACCATGGTTGATGAGGCCATTGCCGCCAACCCTAAAATTGTTGAGCAATACCATGCCGGCCGCGATCGGGCCTTTAATTCCTTGGTAGGTCAGGTGATGAAGGCCGCCAAAGGACAGGCCAACCCGCGCCAGGTCGCAGAAATACTGCGCAACAAGCTGGATAGCTAAACATCCAGCCCATAGGGTTTTAGACTCAGCAGCGGATAGACCAGCGGGTTGGGCATCGGCCATGGGCCTGTCTGGCCCGCTTTATACCCCATAGCGCTGACGGTAAGCAGCAATTGGGGTTTTGAAATCACTCAGATCGGGGGTGTTTTCCAAGAAAAACATAATATCCGCCAAGGACGCAATACTCACCACAGGAATACCAAACTCATCCTGTACCGCCTGCACGGCAGAATGCGTTTCGACCTGTGTGTCTGTGCCCGCCCGCTCCATGCGATCCAATGCAATCAACACGGCCGCTGGCTCGGCACCCTGGGCACGAATAATATCCACAGACTCACGCACCGAGGTGCCCGCGGTGATCACATCATCCACAATCACCACGCGCCCCTGTAACGGTGCCCCAACCAGCATCCCCCCCTCACCATGTGCCTTGGCCTCTTTGCGATTAAATGCAAAAGGTACGGTGCGATCAGATTGCTGTGCCAATGCCAGCGCCGTCGCAGTGACCAAAGGGATGCCCTTATAAGCGGGCCCGTACAACATATCAAACTCTATTTGTGCGTCCAGCAAGGTTTGGGCATAAAACTGTGCCAACTGATGCACACTGGCACCCGTATTAAATAACCCCGCATTAAAAAAATAGGGGCTCATACGCCCAGATTTGACTTTGAATTGACCGAATTTTAATACCCCCTGCTCTAGGGCAAATTGCACAAATTGATTTCGTAGTGATTGCATGCCAACCTCATGATTAAAAAACCGATGCGCCCAACATCATGCCAAGCACCGCAAATAATATCACAATACGCAGCCCGGACAGTAAGCAAAAATCAAGGAATCCCAAGCGCCTTCTTTGGCCCCTTGGTAATACACGGTATACTTGGTGCGCTTAGCCAATCCACACGCGGTGGACACGCTTGTTTTGCATTAATAAAGAGAGGGCCCACAGTTGCTAAAAATCACATCTTTAAACCTGAATGGCATTCGCGCAGCATATCGTAAAGGTTTAACGACTTGGCTAGAACAAGAGCAGCCAGACATCTTGTGTATGCAAGAGGTACGCATCCAAGACGAAGACCTCAAACCAAACATGCGCCACCCGCTCGACTATGTAGGGCACTTTAATCTGGCCGAGAAAAAAGGATACAGCGGGGTGGGCTTTTATCTAAAAGATGATTCAGCCCAGATCACACGTGGCATGGGGTGCAGCGAGTTTGACCCCGAGGGGCGCATTATCCGTGCTGATTACAAAAACCTGACCGTCATCAGCGCCTATTTACCCTCAGGGACGACTGGCGACGAAAGACAGGCTGCAAAGTATCGCTTTTTGGATCACTTTGAGGGCTGGCTGGCCCCCATGATGGATGCCTATAAAAACGAAGGTCGTGAATTTATTATTTGTGGCGACTGGAACATCGCGCATCAAGAAATTGACCTGAAAAACTGGCGCAACAACCAAAAAAACTCGGGCTTTTTACCTGAGGAACGCGCTTGGCTGACTAAAGTCTTTGACGAATTTGGCTGGGTCGATGTCTATCGACAACTCTACCCTGAGGCCACGGGCGAGGCTTACACTTGGTGGAGCTACCGTGGTCAGGCTTGGGCCAACAACACTGGTTGGCGTATTGACTACCACATCGCTACCCCAGGGATCGCCGCACGCGCTAAAAAAGGTTATGTCTATAAAGAAGAACGCTTTAGTGATCACGCCCCGCTGACCATTGAGTACGATTACGCCATTGAGTCTTAAATCGATGCAATCATGGGCATTCAAGACTCAATAAACTCAACTCACTCATGACAAAGAGAGTCTATACGCTATGTCGACTTACCGTGCTGCTGATCTCCTTGTAGACACCCTGATACAACAAGATATTCGCCGTGTGTTCTGCGTCCCAGGCGAGAGCTATTTATCCGTGCTTGATGCATTTACCAATCAATCAACGATTGAGGTGGTCACTG
>JAJYTK010000066.1 GCA_021793095.1 Pseudomonadota bacterium | reverse complement strand
CCTCACCCGCTGCGCCTAAGGCATATAAAAATGCGCGCCCTATCATTGTGGACTGGGCACCTAAAGCTAACGCACGCAGCACATCTTGACCACTGCGGATGCCCCCATCAAACCAAATCTCGGTCTTGCCTGTCACCGCCTCTACAATCCGGGGTAAAGCCGCAATAGAAGACGGCGCGCCATCTAACTGACGCCCCCCGTGATTCGACACGATAATAGCATCTGCCCCAGCATCGACGGCCAGCTGGGCATCTTCGGGCTCCATAATCCCTTTGAGGATCAGCTTGCCCCCCCACTTTTTCTTGACCCACTCGACATCCTCCCAATTGAGCGTGGGGTCAAACTGCTCAGCTGTCCAAGAAGATAGAGAGCTCAAGTCGCTCACGCCCTTGGCGTGGCCGACAATATTGCCAAAAGAACGTCGCGAAGTCTGCAGCATATGCCAGCACCAACGAGGCTTGGTCGCCAGATTGAGCAAATTTTTAATGGTTGGCCGCGGCGGCGTTGATAAACCATTTTTAATGTCTTTATGACGCTGTCCCAACACCTGCAAGTCTAAAGTCAACACTAAGGCAGAACAGTTTGCTGCCTGTGCGCGCTCGATCAAATTTTCCATAAAATCACGATCGCGCATCACATACAACTGAAACCAAAAAGGATGGCTGGTAAACCGGGCGATATCTTCTAATGAACACACGCTCATCGTTGATAAAGTAAATGGCACACCAAATTTTTTGGCTGCCTTGGCCGCTAAAATCTCGCCATCAGCGTGCTGCATACCGGTCAACCCTGTCGGGGATAGCGCTACTGGCATGGAAACAGGCTCGCCCAGCATGGTTGTGGCGGTACTGCGGTTATCAATATCTACTGCCACCCGCTGTTTGAACAGCAAACGCTGCATATCTGTTTCATTGGAATGATAGGTCTGCTGCGTCCAAGATCCCGAATCGGCATAGTCATAAAACATTTTCGGAACCCGTCGACGCGCCAAACGTTTAAAATCATCTATGTGTGTTATTTTGGATAAATCAGCCACAATGTCACTCCAAAAGTTTATAAATATGCAGGATCAAAAGGACAAAAACCAACACTGATTTGAACAGCTTTTTGCTTCTTTGCCAATACCGATATATACTGATGCCTGTTTCGTTTCTAAAGCATAGCGGAAACCAAACATAGTGTAGAAAAAACTATGTGTTTTTACATACACACTTGACAGAGCAAAACAGCTTTTGTTATAGTTATTCTTTTACGCGACCGTAGCTCAGTTGGATAGAGTACTTGGCTACGAACCAAGGGGTCGGGGGTTCGAATCCTCCCGGTCGCGCCAGATTTAAAAAGCCACCCTCACAAGGGGTGGCTTTTTTATTTTCTAGCCCTACACTTTAGTATGCGGGCCCTTGGCAGTGGCCATACTAGAAATTAACTTTTGAGTTTGCTGGCCACCTCAATGGTTCGTCTGGCTTGGTGCTGTACAGATGCCTTGAGCGCATCGTTTAAGCTCCCCTCAATCGCGGTGGCTGAAGCACCGTATGGGTTTCCCCCTGACTTAAAGAGCACCTCGTCTGTATAGCCAGGCGGCACAATAATTGCCCCCCAGTGCATCATGATGGTGTACATAGATAACAAGGTGGCCTCTTGGCCCCCATGCGGATTTTGTGCCGAGGTCATTGCACTGACCACTTTATTGATCGTTTTGCCCGAGGCCCACAACCCCCCTTGTTCATCGATGAATTGCTTAATTTGAGCGGGCGGCACACCGAAACGCGTGGGCACACTCCAAATAATCGCATCTGCCCATTCGATGTCATCACTACTGGCAATGGGTATGTCTTGGGTAGCATCGACGTGTTTGCGCCATGCAGGGTTTGAATCTATCGCGGCATCAGGCGCTAACTCTCTTGCCTTAACCAGGCGTACCTCAGCGCCGACTTGCTCGGCCGCCTCTTTTGCCCATGATGCCATTTGATAGTTATGACCCGTCGCACTGTAGTAGATGATCGCTAGTTTTGTTGTTGACATGATGACTCCCCCTCATTAGAACATTTAAATCTGTGTCTATTTTCCACAGCCCTTTATAAAAAGAATAGGGCATAAATAACGCTGCAACAACAGTTTTGCGGTTTGATTTGTTATTTTTTATTGCGCCATCTATTTAGCTAAATACCTTGCCCACTCGCCAACCCCCTAAAACACCAGTACCGCCAGCACGATCAATCAGAGTATACAGCCCATAGAACCCAAGGCACCTGCGGTAACGCCCTCAACAGCATCTGAGGAGCTGTTTACTGCTTACCCTGTAGTGATACATACTGCCTCAGGATTGCTATGAACACCAAAGGTATAATATTAAACCCTAATTGATATAAATCCTGTGTCGGAAACCACTTTAAGGCGCCAGAATAACCAAAACGCAGCAGCAGCTCAGACCCATAATTGCCGGTCTCTAAACGCAGAATGGGCACCACACCCAAACCGATAATGCTGTAATAAGATATCAATGGTGAGCTAAATACAGGCACGCTCGTCCAAGATAGCCAATACAACCATTCTGCCCCCCTCGTGCGTTTTTGCCAAAATAACACTGAGCCACCCAGGGCAACTAAATTTTGAAATACCAATAACCCAAACAAGGTGAGTGTTAACCAGCTGGTTGTAAACAAATGGATTTGTGGCAATAAATAATAAAGACCAGCAATACCCCCAACAAAATAAATAAGGCAAACAAACTGGCGTAAACGCACTTGAAGATGAGACTCAGGAGACATCATAGTTGCTATTTTTTCCATGAAAAAAGGTTGGATCTAGATTTAAGAATGCGGTGCGCTTTTGTTTATTTGCCCAGCCACTATAGATGCTCTATTTATAACAAACTTAACTGTCATATACACCCAAAAAAATAGCGCCCTAAGGCGCTATGATAAAAAACCGTGATCATTTATTTATGCTGAAAATCGGGCCAACGCATAATGCGACGGATCCACCATGGGTTGATCCCCCGCGATCAAATCTGCGGTGAGCTTTGAGGCTGCCGGTATCATTGCTAGGCCATGGCCTGAAAAACCAGTGCATATAAATAACCCAGGAATAGCATCCACCTCATCAATGATGGGCACAGAATCTGGGGTCGCATCAATATAGCCTCCCCATTTTTTGGTCACTTTTGCGCCTGCCATATTTTGAAACTCTTCTTCCATATGGCGTACACTTTCTTCTAGCTTTCTCTCGTCTGCCCGAATATTAAATACTCTCAGCTTCTCAAAGGGAGTCATCTCGTCATTATCCCAAGAGGTCGCCATTTGGGCTGTTTTGATAAAGTCATTGGACAGATCCAAATCAACCGTATCGAAATAGTCTAAAAGGGTACCAAAAAATTCTGGGAATAATTTAAAAGAATCAGGCACTATCGGCGACATCGGAGAAACATAACTCACGGAATATTCCCCATCTACTTGCTGTCGCCATGCGGCGTTGCCAGCAGAACCCACACCTAGAGGGCCCGGTTTATCAGCTTTCACGGATTGTACGGAAGAAAATAAACCCAGTTGTGGAATAGAAATATCCAAATTGCCCAAAAACCTTCTGGACCACATGCCGCCAGCCACAACCGCGGCATCACAAAGCACGGTCCCTTTTTCAGTGACCACCGCAGAGACTTTCCCCCCTGAGGTTTCGATGCCGCGCACAGCACAATCTTGGTAGATTTTCACACCGATGCTACGCGCATACTCTGCCAAGGTCGGGCCTGCAATCGGAGGCTCTAAGCCACCGTCCGTCTCTTGATATATTGCTGCCTTCCAATCGGTGGCCGTAGGCCCCCCCAGCCTTTCTTTTAATTTGGCACCCGTAATAATTTTGGCATCAATATCGGCCTCTTGTTTGGCCTGCTTAATCCACTGCTCTTGCTCGGCTATTTGTTCGTCAGTTAAGAGAAAGGTCGTGCTCCCAATCATTCTATAAGAGGTATCAGCCTCAATGCGTTGATTGATCTTGTGCCAAAAATCCTTGCTTTGATGGCTGAGCGCCAAAGTTGGCCCTAAATCACCTGCGCTGGATACCCAGCCAAATGCACGACTTGACTGTTCGGCAGCGACCTTACCTTTTTCAAATACAGCGACACTGATGCCTTTCTGAGCCAGCTCTAGGGCAGTAATAATCCCCGCCAAGCCACCGCCGATCACCGCTACATCAACTTGCTCAGGCAACGTATAATCGGTTGTGATGGGCATGGCATAAGTTTTGTCATCGAATAGGATCTTCCCATCCCTTGATAGCAAATACCCACCGACTGCTGCGGCACCTACCCCAATGCTGCCCGCGCCAATCAAGAAAGATCTTCTGGAAATAGCCATTACCAACACCTACTCTGTTTTCAAGGAATGTGCCATCCTAAAGAACGCCTAAAGCAATGTCAATCAACGCCCTATAAAAAAACAATATATACTTAGCTCATGTAATTTATTTCTCTTGGCCATGCCGCTAACTATTAGCGCGTGACCAACTCGGTTAATGACACGCTTTTTATTTGTGCAATTAATTTTTCTTGAGGCGCGAGCTGCAGAGAGTGTGCAGAACGTTTGGTGATTCTAGCAACAAACTCAAACGCTGCATGCTCTGCGGCTGCTAGATGCACATTCACCTCGGCCTCATTTAGCTCATGGATCTGCGTGATGCGCACAGGCAGAAAGTTTAAAATACTACTTTGCTGGGGCTGTTGGCGCGTTAGGCTGACATCTCGCGCAGCGATGCGCATACGCACCCGCGTGCCCGTTGGCAATGGATGCCCAGGGCATAGTATTTCTTGACCAGACACATCGACGACTGTAATACCATCTTTGTGCACCTGTTTGACCGTCCCCGACAGGATGGCGGCACTGTCCTGGCTTTGAATAAAGGGTAAGTGCGGATCAATCAACGCATCACTAAGGGCTGAGGATGAGCGCACCCGCCCCTGTTGCAATGAAACCAAGTGATCCGCCAAGCGCTCTACCTCGGACAAATCATGGGAAACCAAAATAATAGGTAGGGACAAATGATTGGCCAAACGCTCAAAATAGGGCAGGATTTCCTCCTTGGCCTGTTTATCCAAGGCAGACAAAGGCTCATCCATCAATAATAATCGCGGCTGAGATAACAGTGCTCTGCCAATGGATACCCGCTGGCGCTCACCGCCGGATAAATGCTCGGGTCGGCGATGGATGAGCTTTTCTAGTCCCAACAGTTGGACCACCTCGTCAAATGCGATTAAATGCTTTTCCTCACCTGCCCGACGCAGGCCAAAAACAAGGTTGTCATGGACAGACAAATGTGAAAACAAGCTCGGCTCTTGGAAGACATAGCCAACAGAGCGCTTGTGTGGGGCCAAAAACCTTTTCTTATCCTGCCAGACGTCTGTACCAATGACTATCCGCCCAGGTATTTTGTGTAACCCCGCAATAGAACGCAGCACCGAAGTCTTGCCACAGCCAGAGGGGCCAAATAATGCGGTGACCCCTTTCATCGGGACAGTAAATGCCACATCCAAGGAAAACTGCCCCAGGGGCCCTTTAAGCTGTACTTCTATGTTTTGATTCTTTTCCATAGCAGGCTTTTAGTCTATCAGGCAGACAATGTCTTCTGACCCGTACGGCGGGCCAAAATAGACATGGAAAAAATAACCATGAAAGAAAATACCAACAAGCCTGCTGATAAAATGTGGGCCTCTTTCCACTGCAGCGTTTCTACATAATCATAAATCGCTACAGACAGCACCTTGGTTTTATTAGGTATATTTCCCCCGATCATTAAAATCACGCCAAACTCACCCACTGTATTGGCAAAGCCCAACACGGCCGCAGTTAAAAACCCCGGTTTGGCCAAAGGTAAGGCCACTGTCAGAAAACGATTCAGCGGTGAGGCCCTCAATGTGGCGGCCACCTCTAACGGTCGGCGCCCCATGGCCTCGAAAGCATTTCTCAAAGGCTGGACCACAAAAGGCATGGAATAAATAATTGAGCCAAACACCAACCCACTAAAGGTAAAAGCAAAGGTGCGTACGCCAACGTAATCACCAAAAAGCCCGCCCAAGCCCTGCGGCCCAAGAGCAATGAGCAAATAAAAGCCTAACACCGTGGGAGGCAATACCAAGGGCAGTGCCACCACCGTCGACACCACCTCTTTGATACGCGATTGTGTATGAGCGAGCCACCAAGCAATAGGGGTACCGA
>JAJYTK010000065.1 GCA_021793095.1 Pseudomonadota bacterium | reverse complement strand
GGCAATGTTTCCTTTATTGGGCCTGCAAAAAATAAAAGTGGGCCTTGGCGCCACCGCCAAAACCCACTCAGTCCATATGCGCTTGATCTGGGCGCATTGTATTCATGAGATGGGCACCTATTGGACTTGTTGTGCCAACGCGCCTGAGCGGTATTGCTCGGCAATCTCGGTGAGGGGAATAGGTGTGATCTTAGAGGCATTGCCTGCAGAGCCAAACTGCTCGTAGCGGGCCTTGCAAATCGCCTTGGCCGCCTCACGCGCCTGTTTGAGATAGTCACGTGGGTCAAAAGCCGAGGGGTTTTCGTGCATGAAACGACGAATGGCAGCTGTCATGGCCAAGCGGATATCCGTATCGATGTTGACCTTGCGCACACCATACTTAATGGCCTCTTGGATCTCTTTAACAGGCACGCCGTAGGTTTCCTTCATCTCACCACCAAACTCACGGATTTCGTCCAATAGCTCTTGGGGCACGCTGGAGCTGCCGTGCATGACCAGGTGCGTATTGGGAATGCGGGCGTGAATCTCTTTGACACGATCAATGGCCAAAATATCGCCGGTAGGCTCACGGGTAAATTTGTAGGCCCCATGGCTGGTACCAATGGCAATGGCCAACGCATCCAGCCCCGTCAAGCGTACAAACTCGGCCGCCTCATCAGGACTCGTCAACAGTTGTTCGCGGGTCAGCTTGCCCTCAAAACCGTGTCCATCCTCTTTGTCCCCCTGTAAAGTTTCTAGGGAGCCCAAGCAGCCCAGTTCACCCTCTACAGTAATCCCTAGGGGGTGAGCCAACTCGACCACGGTACGGGTCACTTCGACGTTGTAGTCAAAATCCGAAACGGTACGCCCATCCTCGCGCAGTGAACCGTCCATCATGACACTGGTAAAGCCGAGATCAATAGCACTCTGACAAACGGCAGGTGACTGGCCGTGGTCCTGGTGCATGACCACAGGGATATGGGGGTAGGCTTTGACAGCCGACTCAATCAACCCCTTGAGAAAGGTCTCGCCCGCATAACGGCGCGCCCCTGCAGAAGCCTGCATGATGACCGGGCTGTCGGTCTCGTCAGCGGCCTCCATAATTGCTTGTACCTGCTCGAGATTATTGACATTAAAGGCGGGAATGCCATAGCCATGCTCTGCCGCATGGTCTAACAATTGTCGCATGGAAACCAAAGCCATTAGACTCTCCTAAAAATAAAAACTCTAATCCTGAAATTCAAAATGTATGGTGCTTATGAGCGTCGCGCCGATTTGGGCCTAAACGCACTGATGACCGACTCATGAGTCTCGGCATAGGGACCACCGATAAGATCGATGCAATAAGGCACGGCGGCAAACACCCCAGGCACCACCGTGTTGCCTTCCTTGTCCTTAACCCCGCCAAGCGTCTCTGCAATGGCCTTGGGTTGGCCTGGTAAATTAATAATCAAGGCCGCATGATCATCGGTTTCACGGATCACGGCTACCTGTCGTGACAAAATTGCCGTCGGCACAAAGTACAGGCTGATTTGGCGCATCTGTTCGCCAAAACCGGGCATTTCCTTGGTCGCCACCGCCAGTGTTGCCTCGGGGGTCACATCGCGTCGGGCGGGGCCGGTGCCACCGGTGGTGAGCACTAAATCACAGCCCACCTCATCAACCAACTCGGTCAATGCTGCACTGATTTGAGGCACCTCGTCTGCAATTAAACGGGTCGCATACTGCGGCGATTGAATCAGCGCCTCGTCCAGCCATTGCTGGAGCGCCGGTATCCCCTCGTCTTGGTATTCTCCTTGAGTGGCGCGATCAGAAATAGACACCAACCCTACCAACAGTTGATCGGGATGTTGACGAACTAAACGCTTGGAAGTCATGAAGTTATCCTGGTCAGAATGCAAATATATGTGTGTTATCTGTTTACGTACTGTGCGGCGTACACGCAAATATGCCACCAAAGCACCTATTGTGCTGGGATGCCCCCTTCTATTCTACACTGTGTTAGCTAAGGGCCACCAAACACAAAATGTACAAAATTACCCCACAACGTAATTAATTTAACGGCTAACTAGTATAATGCTTTGCGCCCAACTCTACAGCCCCATCCTGCCCATCTGCCCACAACGCTGCTCGGAATGCTAAAAAAACAGTACAAAGACATCCTGAAAATGGCTTGGCCCATTATTTTGGCCAATGCCTCGGTCCCTATTCTTGGTCTGGTCGACACCGCTGTGATCGGCCAAACTGGGACCGCCATCCACCTCGGCGCCATTGCGCTGGCAGCGCTCATTTTTAATTTTGTCTACTGGGGGTTTGGGTTTTTGCGCATGGGCACCACAGGGTTTGTCGCGCAGGCCAAGGGCGCCCAACAGCAGGATGAGTTGCATGCATTGGTCTTTAGGACTCTGTTACTGGGCTGTTTGATAGGATTGGCCCTGATCATCTTGCAATGGCCCATCGAGCGCATCGCGACCAGCTGGATCAGTGCCAGCGATGCCGTGCTCGATGAGGTGCGTGCTTATTTCTACGTACGCATCTGGGGCGCTCCAGCCACGCTGATGATTTTTGCCCTCTTGGGTATTTTTATTGGCATGGGCTGGTCTAAACAATTGCTCATCACTCAGCTGGTGCTCAATGGGCTTAATATTATTTTCAATATCCTCTTTGTGCTGGGTTTGCACCTAGGGGTCAAAGGCATTGCTTTGGGCACCTTGGTCGCCGAATGGTTGGCTTGGGCTGTGGCCTTGGCCATCCTGTTGCCCCGTATGGGACTGCGCCATCCCCTACAGCGGTTTGCCGAGCTGCTGACCAACATACTTGATGCGGCACGGCTCAAGGCGTTGTTTTCGGTCAATGCCAATATCATGATCCGCACATTGGCCCTCATTGCCGGCTTTGCCTGGTTCGCCAACGAGGGAGCCAAATTTGGGGACGGGACGCTGGCAGCGAATCATATTTTATTGCAGTTTATTAGCCTCTCGGCTTTTTTCCTGGACGGCTATGCCAATGTTGCTGAGGCGCTGGTCGGCCAAGCCTACGGTGCCCGTGACACACGACAGTTTAGCCAGGTGATCAAGGACAGCACCGTACTGGCTGCCATCACGGCTTTTATGTTGGCACTGCTTTTTTATTATTTTGGCCATGATTTCATTGTCTGGTTGACGCAGGATCGGCAGGTGCAGGCCATCGCCCGAGTATTCAACCCCTGGGCAGCGGTGTATATCTTTAGTTCATTTGCCGCCTTTCAGTTGGATGGGATCTTTATCGGCGTGACCCAAACACGGCAAATGCGTAATGCCACCATTTTGGCCTTGCTGAGTTTTGTGGCCCTGTCAGTGCTGCTAACGCCTCGCTGGGACAACCACGGCCTGTGGATAGCATTTATTGGCTACGTGGTTGTCCGCGCCATCGCCCTCGGGGCTTATTATCCCGCACTGCGACGCAGCGCAAAGGCTCAGGTAGAGGATTGAGCGCGCTCTTCGAGCACGGCAACAGCGGGTAGCTTTTTGCCCTCTAAGAACTCTAAAAAAGCGCCTCCGCCTGTGGATATATAGCTGATTTTATTGCTGACCCCAAATTTTGCGATGGCGGCCAAGGTGTCTCCACCGCCAGCAATAGAATAGGCCTCGGAATCAGCAATGGCATTGGCCAAAGTGCGGGTACCGCTGGCAAAGGCCGGAAACTCAAACACCCCCACAGGGCCATTCCAGACAATGGTCCCTGCATGGGCCAATAGCCCTGCCAACTGCGCAGCCGTTTTAGGGCCCACATCTAGAATCAGATCATCCTCGGCGATGTCTTGGGCATTTTTGGTTTCGGGTGTTGCGTCAGTGGAAAACTGTTTCGCACATACCAGATCCACCGGGATGGGCACCTGTGCCCCGCGCTCTTTCATGCGCTGGATCACATAACGCGCCTCATCGACCTGCTCGGCCTCAGCCAATGATTTGCCAATCGGCAGGCCCTCGGCCAGCATAAAAGTATTGGCGATGCCACCCCCCACAATCAGCTGATCGACCTCTTCGGCCAGCGCACGCAGGATAGACAGCTTGGTAGAAACCTTGGCACCCCCGACGATGGCAACCAAGGGACGGGCCGGCTCTTTGAGGCTACGCCCTAGCGCTTCTAACTCGGCTGCCAGCAACGGCCCAGCACAAGCCACAGGCGCATAACGAGCCACCCCTTCGGTTGAGGCCTGGGCGCGATGCACCGTGCCAAACGCATCATTGACATAAACATCACACAAGGCAGCCATTTGTCGTGATAGGGTCTCATCGTTGGCGGCCTCACCCACGTTGGTACGGCAATTTTCTAATAACACTACCTGCCCGGGCGCGACCTCGACCCCATCGACCCAGTTGCGGCGCAGCGGTACCGGTAAAGCCAGCATCTTGGTCAATCGCTCGGCAATAGGCGCCAACGAATCTCCTGGGTGTACCTCGCCCTCTTTGGGGCGTCCTAGGTGGGTGGTCACCATCACCGCCGCGCCGGCATCCAGTGCCATGCGAATGGCAGGCAGCGAGGCCTTGATACGCGTATCATCAGCGATTTCGCCATCCGACATGGGCACATTCATATCCGAACGGATAAACACCCGCTTGCCCTTGAGCTGGCCCGATTGGGCCAGGTCTTGCATCTTTAGCACAGAAAGCTTCATCATCCTTCCTACTCTGTACCGCATCAACGTGCGGGGACTTATTGGGCCGCCATCATCGCTGCAGCGGTATCCAGCATGCGGACGGAAAACGCCCACTCATTGTCATACCATGCAGAAACCTTAACCAAACGCCCAGAAGCACGGGTCAACAAGGCATCCACGATGCTCGAGGCAGTGGTATGGTTGTGGTCGGTAGACACTAAGGGCTCATCGCAGTACTCGAGCACCCCTTTGAGTTGGCCCTCGGCTGCCTCACGTAATATCTGATTGACCTCGTCGACGTCCGTATCGCGCTCGGCCACAAAAGAAAGATCCACCATGGAAACGTTGATGGTGGGCACACGGACTGCAAAGCCATCGAGCTTGCCTTTTAGCTCGGGCAAGACCAGGCCAACCGCGGCCGCCGCCCCCGTTTTGGTGGGGATCATATTTTGAGCAGCGGCTCTTGCGCGGCGGAAATCCTTGTGTGCCACATCAATGAGCTTTTGATCGTTGGTGTAGGCGTGGATGGTGGTCATCAACCCATTGGCAATGCCAATTTGCTCTTGTAAAGGCAGCACCAAGGGCGCCAAGCAGTTGGTGGTGCAAGAAGCGTTAGAGACCACAGTATCACTGGCCTTGAGCACGTGATGGTTGACCCCGTAAACCACGGTGGCATCCACATCATTGCCCCCAGGCGCAGACAAGAGCACCTTTTTTGCCCCAGCGCGTAAGTGCGCACTGGCACTTTCTTTGCTATTGAAGCGCCCGGTGCACTCGAGCACGATATCGACATCGAGCTCGTCCCAGGGCAATTTGGCAGGATCACGCTCGGAAAGCAGGCGGATATGATCGCCATTTACGACCAAATGCTGGTGATCCTCGGTCAGAGATACCGCCGCATTAAAGCGACCATGCACGGTGTCATATTGAGTCAAATGGCGGGCAATCTCATCCTGACCGGGTGCGTTGACCGCAACGATCTGGATGTCATGAGGTTTGTTTTGCTCGTAGAAAGCCCGCAGCGTCATGCGGCCAATGCGGCCATAGCCATTAATCGCAACACGAATGGTCATAAGAGAGTACTCCTAAAGAATTTTTTCTACTGCAGCAACGACCCGAGCTGCCGTAATACCGAAATATTCAAATAACTCATCGGCAGGGGCCGATTTGCCGTAGGTATCTAAACCCACCACAGCACCGTTTGTACCGACGTATTTATACCAACCTAAAGTCGAGCCTGCCTCAACGGCCACCTTGGGTAAATGGGGCGGCAGCACCTCTGCCCGCCAAGCCTCGGATTGAGCCTCAAAGCGCTCGGTGCAAGGCATAGAAACCACCCGTACCGGCACTCCATTGGCCTGCAGTTGCTCTTGGGCCTGCAAAGCCACTCCTACCTCTGAGCCTGTCGCAATAATCACGGCCTGGGGCTGACCATCGGCCTCGCGTAAAATGTAGCCGCCTTTGGCAATGGCGTCGATAGTCTTTTGGTCGCGCTCAACAAAGGGCAGCCCTTGGCGCGACAACAGCAATGCACTGGGCCCCCCCTCACGCACATCCATCCCCACACTCTGGGGACGCGCCAGGGCCTGAACCCAAGCCAAGAT
>JAJYTK010000064.1 GCA_021793095.1 Pseudomonadota bacterium | reverse complement strand
GCCCCATTGCCCGAAGAGCCATAGGTCAAAGTACCAGGGTTTTCCTTGGCATACTCGATAAGCTCAGTCAGATTATCAGCAGGAATATCAGGGTTTATCACCAGAATATTAGGTAAGTGCCCAATATGTGCGATGGGGTCAAAACTGGTGCGTGGGTCATAAGTAATGTCTTGGTAGAGACTCACATTAATCGCTAATGGCCCAGAAGTACCAAACAATATTGTGTACCCATCGGGTTTAGCCCCGGCAACATATTGCGAGCCTATATTGCCACCTGCGCCACCGCGGTTTTCCACAATGACGGGGGTGTCCAAATGCTCACCCAAATACTTAGCAATTAAACGAGCCATACCATCCGTCGGTCCTCCAGGTGGAAAAGGTACGACCATTTTTACCGTTTCTGTCGGATAGTCAGTAGCAGCGGATGCTGGCGCACCCACTGTTACCGCTGCTGCTAGAAAAAAAGCGCCCAAAATTTTCTGCATTGTTTATTCCAATAAAATTAATGAGTGATTAAATAGGTGGCTAAGCCTATTTGTCAGCGATTGGCATCACATGCTTTTTTATTTTTATTTAACTCAATCCCTTAGGTAGATAGCCCCTCTTGATTAAATAATTTGTTGCGCAGCTCCTCTGACACTTGGGCAGATTCACTATCCACACAAGGATCCCAAGGGGCCAACTTGTGTTGCAATACCAAATCAGCCAATTCGGCCCGCGTTTCTAGCCCTTCGTGTTTGGCTTCCCAGCGTAAAATAGCCATAGTGACTGCGTTGTAAATCGCGCTGCCTACCTGGCGTGCCAGATCACTGCGTTTGTCACGCACGGCCATTTCTGCCAGCGCCCATACTTTGTTGAGACTTTCTGTTTGCACGTCGGCCAGCGCATCAGAAACAGGCACACCCTCTTGTAAGAGCTGCTCGACATACGCTCTCAAAGGCTCCAAGCAACCATTACGATCCATCGCTCGGATAACATCCAGTGCCACAATATTGCTGGTGCCTTCCCAAATCGAGCCAAGGTGCGCATCGCGGACCAAGCGAGGCTCTATCCATTCTTCGATATAGCCGCAACCGCCGCGCACCTCCATTGCATCCCCAGTGACCTTGCGCGCATCGCGACAAGCACGGAATTTGATCAAAGGCGTCAAAATGCGCAATAACTTTTTGCCTGTTTCATCGCCACTGTCTGCTAACTCAAGAGCGCGGGCAGTCTGAAACATAATGGCCCGAGACTGTTCTGTGGTGACGGCCATTTTCAAGAGCTGGCGTTGCATCAATGGCAACTCGACTAGGTATTGCCCAAAGGCTTGGCGGTGGTTGGAAAAATAAATAGACTCTGTTAAGGCGCGGC
Organism: Pseudomonadota bacterium; assembly: GCA_021793095.1. Taxonomy (GTDB): domain Bacteria; phylum Pseudomonadota; class Gammaproteobacteria; order Burkholderiales; family Burkholderiaceae_B; genus Paenalcaligenes. Next base: position 4,901 of record JAJYTK010000064.1, on the reverse strand, counting down.
GCATCAACCCAGCGGCACGCATCCCATTGGATAGTCTCGAGTTATTAATCATATCGGTCATATGATTAAAACCACGTCCTCGCTCACCGACCAACCAGGCCACCGCACCCTCTAGGCGAATTTCACCACTGGCCATAGAGCGTGTACCCAACTTGTCCTTTAAACGCAGGATACGATAGTGATTGGGGGTGCCATCCTCTAGTTCGCGGGGCAGCAAGAAAAGTGAAATACCACGCAATCCGGGCTTGTCCTCGCTGCGCGCGAGCACCATTGCAAACCCCGCATCGGGATTAGAGCAAAACCACTTGTCGCCGGTCAGTCGCCAGCTGCCATCTGCTTGCTCTTCAGCGATGGTGGCGGTGGCACTGACATCGGAGCCCGCCCCCTCTTCGGTCATGAACATCGCGCCTTGTTTGAGCTCATCAAAATCCAAAGCACTGACTTGAGGCAGGACCTTGTCAATCAAATCCTCATCCCCAAATTTACGTAACGTACGCGCCAAAGAGTCAGTCATACTCACCGGACAGCACAGCCCAAACTCTGCTTGAACAAACAGATAGCTCAATGCATATTTAGCAGCTGGTGGCATCGGCTCTGACCATCCCAATACCCCACCACGATGAGACATTGCTGCCAAACCATAGTCCTGATAGGCTTTTTTCTCTAGATCTACATAGGCAGGGTGCTTATGAATTTTATTTTCATCCTGCCCGGCCCGATTGCGCACCGACAACACAGGCGGATGTTGATCAGCCACCATCGCCGCCTCATCGAGCTCATCACCCGCCTCAGCACCTAATTTTTTAAAATGCGGCTGCAAATGTTTATATAAATCAGCAGGTAAATATACTTTGAGCAGATCATCAAAATAAGGATCTGCCAAAAACAAATTAATCCCACGAGAATCAGGGATTAAAGGGGCTTCTTGTGTGGTATCAACCTGTTCATTGCGAGTTTCTTTGACCACGGCCATTGCTACCTCCTTGCATATTTTGATCATGTTTTCATGATATTATGGGCAATCAATACAATCCAATACTATTTACCTAGCTAACTATATATTATGCCTATAGATCTGGATGCTCGATTGCTTCGTTATTTCAAGACGGTTGCCGAAGAGCTCAACTTTAGCCGCGCGGCCGAGCGTTTACATATTTCCCAGCCCCCTCTGAGCACGGCCATCAGGCAACTCGAGGACAGCTTAGGAGTGACGCTATTTAATCGCAGTAGCCGACAAGTACGGCTCACCGCAGCGGGACGCGTACTGTATCAAGAGGCGTCTTTTTTATTACAACGCCAAAACGAAATTAAAAGCTTGGTCCATCGCATTGGCGAAGGATTGATTGGTCAAATTCGCATTGGTTTTGTGGGCTCTATGATCTACAGAGATCTCAACACCGTTGTGGAACGTTGCAAAAAACAATACCCGGGCGTTGAGCAAATTTGGCTAGAAATGAATACGGCAGAGCAGATGGCGCTCATTGAAAGAGGCGGCCTGGATATTGGGGTGATCCACGCTAACCCAGTATCAGAGCAGGTGCAATCTACCCCACTAACGAATGAGCCATTTATGATCTGTGTGCCAGCGGATCATCCCCTGCAGCACCAGCAACATGCGACGCTACAAGAGCTCAAGGACGAACAATTTATTGTATTTTCACGGGCCTTATCCCCGCGCTATTATGAACTGCTACTCTCAATGTATGCCCAAGCTGGGTTTTATCCCAGTATCCGTTTTGAGGCGCGTCACTGGCTCAGTGTGATTTCATTAGTTTCTCAGCGCTTAGGAGTCGCCATCGTTCCACAATGCATGAGCCAAGCCGGGATCTCTGGCGTACATTTTCTATCGTTTGAACACGATATGCGCTCTCAAAACTCCTTGATTTGGTCTGCTCAAAAAACCTCGGCTCTGGTAAAAAATCATGTCAGGGTGCTCAAGGACCATTACAGCCAATGGGCAGCCGATGATTCTTCTCAACTAGCCCCCTCAACGCACGGGCAGAAAACTAAAAAACAATAAGCCCTGCACATAACCAATACCTACACGACGCAAATTTTCATCCAGTAAATTTGCAATGAGATCCAAGCGCCCGATCAACTGACCAAACTCGCGTTCAAAACTCAGGTTGACGCCCTGAGGCGACATCTCATTGGCAAACAGCAACGGCTCACCATTAGCACCCCGTCTATTATTTAATAACCAGGCGGCTATCTCCACATTTCTTGCCGCATTGAAAATGTGTTGTGCATTGAGCTGATCGGCAATATAAAAGCGGCTTTTATTATTGTGTGCCGTTAAAATCATATCTGCCAAACCAAAAATAAATGCCCCCACTCTATCGCCGGTAAAATCATCACTCAAAGAAACACTGAGGATTTCAATATCGTGTAAACCTGCTAGGTACTCCGGCGGCTGCGCGTTTTCTATGCTGTGCTGAGAAGCCTCAATCGCCTCTTGCATGGATTGAAAACCACCGCGTTGCCACTGGATAGGATTACGTCTGTAGAGCTTTTCACGCAGTCTATAAATCGTATCCAGATTATCACGCATCGCAATGGTGACTGTTCTGTTAAAGTCTGTTTGCGCCAATTGGTCAAAACTCATTGACTCGCCCTTGGGGTTGCCCCGCTCACCTGGCGGATTGGCACACGCCATCAACCCGGCCAGCATGACCAGTAACCCGTAGCGGAAAAACCAAGGAAATAACTTCTTTATTGTTCTCTTCACAAAGCGTTTAATCAATATTCAATCTCATATCGCCATAACGAAGTCTAACAGTTAACTGTTACTGTGCGTAGCCATACGATATAGTGACTATTAATAGCTTACTGCGATAATAATGGATCTGATTGTCAGACAGCGATGTAATGACGAAACGCATTTCATGTAATTAATCGCCCGAAAGGATAATTATGAGCAAAAAAATCGGTATACCAAAGGAATCAGTCACAGGTGAAACTCGTGTCGCTGCGACGCCCAACACCGTGCGTCAACTCGTTGACCTCGGTTTTGAGGTGTTTGTAGAGCGCGGCGCGGGCATACACGCTGCGATGGACGACCAAGCCTATGCAGAAAACGGTGCGCAGCTGGTCGATCACACTGAGGTATGGGCCTGTCCCACCATCATCAAGGTCAACCCACCCACCGATTCTGAAACAGAACTGCTGGTGCCAGAAAGCACCCTGATCAGCTTTTTTTGGCCAGCCACTAACGAGGCACTATTAAATCAACTACAAGAAAAAAAGATTACCGTGCTCGCGATGGATATGGTACCGCGGATTTCCCGCGCTCAGAGCATGGACGCCTTATCATCCATGGCAAATATCAGCGGCTATAGAGCGGTGATAGAAGCGGCAAATAGTTTTGGGCGTTTTTTCACCGGGCAAATTACCGCGGCGGGTCAAATCCCGCCGGCCAAAGTACTGGTCATTGGTGCCGGAGTTGCCGGGCTCGCTGCGATTGGTGCAGCGACACAGCTAGGCGCTGTGGTGCGCGCCTTTGATACCCGCTTAGAGGTCGCTGAGCAAATAGAATCGATGGGTGGTGAGTTCCTCAAGCTAGATTTTCCTATTGAAAGCACCGGGGGTGGTGATGGGTATGCCACTACCATGAGCGACGAATTTATTGCTGCCGAAATGGCACTCTTTGCCGCTCAGGCCAAAGAAGTCGATATCATTATCTCTACCGCCGCCATCCCAGGCCAAGAGGCACCAAAACTAATCACTGATGAAATGGTGCACAGCATGAAAAATGGCTCGGTCATTGTCGATTTGGCTGCTTTGACTGGGGGCAACTGCACGCTCACGGAGCCAGGCCAAAAGATAACCACTGATAATGGGGTGACCATCATCGGCTATACCGACATGATGAATCGCTTACCCACCCAAGCAGCCCAGCTTTATGCCAATAACATTATTAATCTGATGCGTTTGCTCGCACCTGCTAAAGACGGCACGCTGGCACTCGATTTTGATGATGACATCATACGCAATATGACCCTCACACATGAGGGCGACTTGATGTATCCGCCCCCACCCATTCAGGTTTCCGCAGCGCCAGCCGCGCAAAAAAAGGCGCCCACTCCTGCGCCGGCCCCTGCAGCACAGAAAAAGTCCTTGCCCCGACCATTGGGGATTGGCTTGCTGGGTATTGCTGCCATCTTATTTTTGTGGCTAGGGCAAAATGCGCCCGCGCAATTCCTCAATCATATGATTGTTTTTGTGTTGTCTTGTGTGGTGGGTTATTACGTGATTTGGAATGTCACGCACTCCCTACATACCCCCCTGATGTCGGTCACCAATGCGATCTCCAGCATTATTATTTTGGGCGCCCTATTACAAATTGGTCAGGCTGGGTTTTGGGTCTCCCTACTCGCCTTTGTCGCCATCCTCGTGGCCAGCATCAATATTTTCGGGGGCTTTTATGTCACGCGGCGCATGCTACACATGTTTCGTAAAAAAGAACAATAATACAAGGGAGCACATATCATGTCATACGGCTTAATAACCGCTGCATATATTATTGCGGCTCTATTTTTTATTCTGAGTCTGTCGGGCCTGTCACGCCAAGAATCAGCGCGTCATGGCAATCTCTTTGGCATTGCTGGGATGGCCATTGCTTTGTTTGTCACTATATTTGCAGAGCATACCACCGCCTTGCCCTGGATCATCATTGCCATGTTGATCGGTGCGGTGATTGGCATTTATAAAGCTCATCGGGTTGAGATGACCCAGATGCCCGAGCTCATCGCGCTACTGCACAGCTTTGTAGGTTTGGCGGCGGTGCTAGTTGGCTTCAATAGTTTTGCCATGGCGGCCGACGTCAGCCCAGAAATGCATATCATTCATTTAGTTGAGGTTTACATCGGGGTCTTTATCGGGGCCATCACTTTAACAGGCTC
>JAJYTK010000063.1 GCA_021793095.1 Pseudomonadota bacterium | reverse complement strand
AATCACAAAACCTTGGTCCTCAGAGGGTAAGAATGAGGTAGGAAGACGGACATAGCCCCAGGCCAAGAGCACCACTAGGAGTACATAAACCAGCATGCCTTTGCCCAGGTGCTTAAAGCTGCGCCCTACAAACCGCTCGTAGCGATTGGAAATACCGTTAAAGGCACGATTAAAAGCACCAAAGAAACCACGCCTCTCACGACCTTGGATCTCTTTTGGAATCGGTTTGAGCATCGTTGCACACAGTGCGGGCGTAAAACTCAGAGCAAGAAAACCGGAAAAGAAGATGGAGCTGGCCATCGCCACCGCAAACTGTCTATAGATCACCCCTACCGAGCCATCCATAAAGGCCAAAGGCATGAAGACCACGGTCAAAATCAGGGTAATACCAATAATGGCACCACTAATTTGGGGCATTGCCTTGATGGTGGCCTCTTTGGGGGGCAGCCCCTCTTCGGACATAATCCTTTCAACGTTTTCAACCACCACAATGGCATCGTCAACCAGAATCCCAATGGCTAAGACCATCGCAAACATGGTCAACACGTTGACAGAAAAACCCAAGGTATTCATCACCAGCATGGAGCCCAAAATAGCCACGGGCACCACTAATGCCGGAATAATCGTGTACCGAATGTTCTGCAAGAACACATACATGACAATAAACACCAACACCATCGCCTCAAGCAAAGTGTGGACAACCTGCTCGATAGACGTCTCTACATAAGGAGTGGTGTCATAGGGAATAGAGTAGCTCACCCCCTCGGGGAAAAACTCGGCGAGCTCATCCATCATTTCCTCAACCCCTTTGGCCGTACTCAGTGCATTGGCCTCAGGGGCAAGAGAAATAGCAAAAGCTGCGGTGGGCTGACCATTGAGTCGAGCCCCAAATTGGTAGTTATCCGCGCCGACCTCAACGCGGGCCACATCTTTGATGCGCACGCTTGAACCATCGGGATAGGCACGTAAAACAATATCCCCAAACTCATCGGCATCCTTGAGTTGGCCATTGGCAACAATGGGTGCCGCAACAAGCTGACTCTCGGGGTTAGGCGGTGAGCCCAAGATACCTGCTGAGATCAGGATATTTTGTTCACTAATTGCTTGATTTACTTCGCTCATGCTGATGTCATAGCTCACCAGTTTTTCTGGGTCTACCCAGATACGCATCGCGCGTGAGGAAGCAAACAGCTGAAACTGCCCTACGCCGGGCACACGTGAGACAGCGTTTTGAACATTACGCTTGATATAGTCAGCCAAATCAACTTGGTCCATGCGCCCGTCTTCGGAAGATAGGGCCACGACCATTAAAAAACTGGCGGTACTTTGTTCGACCTTGAGCCCTTGCTCCATCACCGCTGCAGGTAAGTTGGACGTCACATTGGAAATTCTATTCTGGACGTCCACTTGGGCTAAATCGGGGTCTGTGCCAGGCTCAAAGGTGGCTGTGATTTGGCTCTGCCCATAGGAGTCACTGACAGATTCATAATACAGCAAGCCTTTGGCACCATTGAGCTCATTCTCAATAATACTGGCCACCGAGCTCGAGGAATCCTCTGCAGAGGCACCCGGATACGTCGCTGTAATCTGGATCGCAGGAGGCGCAACCTCGGGATATTGCGACACCGGCATGGTTGACAGTGCAAGCAAACCAAAGAGCGCGATACTCAGGGCAACCACCCAAGCGAAAATTGGGCGATCAATAAAAAAATGTGGCATAGGTCAAACTCATTAGCTGCAGAAGACAGACGCTGTCAGGGAAACTATTCGTTTTCGGTTTCAGGTTGGGATTCGGGTGCCTCAGAACCCTCTATTTCAGCGGCGGACTCAGGATCATCATCCTCCCACGGCATCGGCTGCACCGGGGCACCAGGCTGAATCTTTTGGAACCCAGCAACCACGACAGTCGCCTCTGGATCCAATCCCTCTTCTACCACCACGAGTCCTTTAATTTGTTGTCCCACCTTGACAGGGACTATCTGTGCTTTATCGTCTTCATCAACGATATAAACCGTTGTCGAGCCGCCAGCACCATACTGAATGGCTTGGACGGGAACTGCCAAAGCATCCTCTTTAATGCCTTGTTCTACACGAACACGGACGAACATCCCAGGCAATAAATTAAGATCTGGATTAGGAAAGATGGCGCGCATCGCGAGTTGGCCCGTCGTGGGATCAACCGAAACGCCAGAGAAAAGCAAACGCCCTTTTTCAGGGTACTCTGAACGGTCGCCCAGCAGCGCCGTCACTTGTGCCTCGCCTTCACTATTAGATTTGATCAAACCGCTGGCAATGGCCTTGCGCAAGGCAATGAATTCCTCAGCAGGTCGGCGAATATCAATGTATAGCTCATCAATCTGCTGTATGGTGGCGAGATGGGAAGCCTCGGTCGCACTCACCAAAGCACCCTCGGTCACCTCGGCCTTGCCGATACGCCCGCTAATGGGTGCGGTGACCTCGGTATAACCCAAATCTATTTCTGCTGATTCTAGTGCTGCCTTGGCACCCGCTACCTCAGCCTGTGCTTGGTGATGTTGCGCCATGGCGGTATCGTAGTCTTGTTGACTGATTGCACGCTCTTTGATCAACCGTTGATAGCGGTTTGCAAGGGATGCCGCCGATTGCGCAGTGGCCTCGGCCTGCTGCAAACGCGCTTTTGCCTGATTACGTGCGGCCTCATAAGGCGCGGGATCTATGGTAAATAATAACTGCCCTTCTTCGACATCACTGCCCTGCTCAAAATGAATACCGGTCACAATGCCTGTCACTCGAGCCCGCACTTGAGCATCCTTGATAGCGTCAGCACGACCAGGTAAATCAATATACAAAGGGGTTGGCTCGGGATTAACCTGTACCACCTGGACGGGGACTTTCATATCAGACTGAGCCGATTGTTCTTCTTGCTTGCCGCAAGCAGCAACCACCAACACGGTGCTAAATAGAAAAACCTGCAAAAGGCGCCGTGAAAAAAAGCGGCTACGAGGCATAGAAAAGCTCCTTACTGAAGGGCGAAATAAGCAACTAAAAGCAGCTAAAATAAATCAAAAACTATACTAAAGCACTTAAGTATATAGGGATTACCGAGGATTAACAAAGTTGATCTTTTTGCAAAACTGTGTGCAATGAATCAACTCAAGAGCAATGCATCATCGTCTAAAGCCTCGCCCCGCACGCGTTCAAACATCGCTAAAAGATCAGGCACATCCAAGCCAGAACGCTCTTCGCCGCTGACATCTAATACGACCTTGCCCTGATGCAGCATGATGGTCCTTTCGCCAATGTCGAGGGCCTGCCGCATACTGTGTGTCACCATCATGGTCGTTAAATGCTCATCGGCAACCAGCTTTTGCGTCAACTCTAAAACAAAAGCCGCGGTACGTGGATCGAGGGCAGCAGTATGCTCGTCGAGCAACAAGATTTTTGATGGCCGCATTGCTGCCATCAGCAAGCTAACAGCTTGTCGCTGCCCGCCTGACAATAGGCCAATCCTATCGGTGAGGCGCTTTTCCAAGCCCAACCCTAGCAATGACAGGCGTTCCTCGAACTCGGCCCTCATTTCTTTATTGATGGAGCGTTTCAGTCGCCTAGGACTGCCACGATGCGCTGCTAAAGCTAGATTTTCTTCGATGGTGAGCTCTTCGCAAGTCCCTGCCATGGGATCTTGGAACACACGGGCAACCATCTTGGCGCGCTCCCAAACAGGTTGTCGAGTAATATCCACACCAGCCAATTGAATAGTGCCCGCATCCACCGGTTGAGCCCCTGAAATAGCATTAAGCAATGTGGACTTGCCGGCTCCATTTGAACCTATCACGGTAACAAACTGGCCCTTGGGAATAGAGACTGTCATCCCGCGCAGTGCCCGAGTTTCTATCGGAGTACCCGGGTTAAAGGTGATTTGTAGGTTGGTGGCTTCGAGCATCATAGACTGGGTACTCCATACAACATTTTCAAATAAATGATCCTGTTGAACAAATAGATCGTATAACGGCGAACATTAACAGAATATGAATTAATGTTTAGTGCCTTGAACGCGACGCTTGAAACGGCTTTTCAGCAACGGCAACACCAGGGCAATAGTCACCAGTACTGCAGTTAATAAATTAAGGTCCTGAGCCTTTAGACCTATAAAGTCAGCGTTGAGCGCCAAGGCGATAAAAAAGCGATACAGTACCGCACCGATAATGACTGACAAGGTCACAATCAACATACGGCGTGCGGGGATAATACTTTCTCCAATAATGACTGCAGCAAGCCCAATCACTATGGTGCCGATACCCATGGAAATATCTGCCCCACCCTGAGATTGAGCAAAAAACGCACCCGCCATCGCAACTAAACCGTTAGAGATGGCCATGCCCAGCAAAACCATCGCCCATGTGCGTACCCCCTGTGCTCGTGCCATGCGTGGATTCGCCCCTGTGGCACGCATGGCCAATCCCGTTTCTGTGGCAAAGAACCAATCCAACACAAATTTAGCCACGATGACCACGACCAAAAGGAGCATTGGACGTGCAATATAGTCGGGAAGTCCTTGAGGCTGCAGCACCGTAAATACTGTTGGCTCCATAATTAGCGGGACATTGGGGCGACCCATAATACGCAAGTTAATGGAGTACAACGCGATCATCACGAGAATGCTCGCCAATAAATCCATGATGCGCAGACTGACATTAAGCCAGCCCGTCACCACCCCGGCACATGCACCTGCTAGGGTGGCAATAAGGGTGGCGGTAAATGGATCCATGCCCTGGCTAATCAAAACGGCTGCAACGGCACCGCCGAGTGGAAAACTGCCATCCACCGTGAGGTCAGGAAATCGCAACACGCGAAATGAGATCAAAACACCTAGCGCCACCAAGCCAAAGATTAAGCCTATTTCAAATGCGCCCCAGATAGTGTAAATAGACATGCTTGTAAAAACTCAAAAAGTGCTCAATAGGGTGTCATGCGTTGCACTACCCGCCCGCTATCGTGCGTCATATTAAAAAACGCAACGAGGCCTCAGAAAAGAGGCCCCATCGCGCATTATTTGAATACCTATTCAATAATCTTGGCTGCTTCATCAATCACGTCTTGTTTTATCTCGACGCCTTGTTTTTCAGCAGCCTTTAAATTAATGAACAACTCTAGCTCTTGGCCATACTCAGATGGGATTTCGCCGGGCTCTTCACCTTGTAAAATCCGATGCACTAACGTCCCGGTCTGACGGCCCATGTCATAGTAGTTAATCCCCAGTGCCGCGATCGCACCGCGCTCGACACTGTCAGTATCTGATGCAATCAAAGGTATTTGAGCATCATTACCCACTTTGACCAAGGCCTCGTATGCAGAGACCACGTTGTTATCAGTGTTGGTATAGATGGCATCCACTTTGCCGACCAGACTACGCGCTGCGGCCCCAACATCAACCGTGCGTGCAGCAGTTGCCTCAACCAGTTTCATGTCACGCTCGGACAGCAACTCGCGCAATGCTTCGACAACCACCACTGAATTTGCTTCACCAGGGTTGTACACCATGCCAATATTTTTCACATCAGGCACCAGACGCTGAATCAGATCGATCTGGTCTTCTAGAGCTAATGCATCAGAAACACCAGTCACATTAGTCTCTGAGGCCTCCATATTGGAGACTAACTGGGCGGCCACAGGATCAGTCACTGCTGAATACACCACCGGTATTTCTTTGGTCGCAGCTACAACTGCCTGTGCTGAAGGCGTAGAAATCGCGACAATGACATCAGAATCATCGCCTACAAACTTGCGAGCAATCTGAGCCGCAATTGCGGTATTTCCTTGGGCGGTCTGAAATTGCCATTTGAAACCGTCTTTATCGGTGTACCCTTCTTCTTTGAGGACATCAAGAATGCCATCTCGTACCGAATCCAATGCAGGGTGCTCAACAATTGAAGACACTGACACAGTTTGCGCTGCGACCGTCCCCCCTATAGACAAGCACACGCCTAGTGCTAACGGGGCAATATAACGGGAAAAAACGTTTTTTTTCATTTAGATGGCTCCTTTGTGTGGAATGAGATTCTTTTCATGCTTTGCCATTGATTTTACTTAATCATCCTAAAGAAGGCGAAATAAATAAAACCCCTGGCTACGCCATTGTTCATTTTGTGTGCAAACTAGATAATAACCCTTTTACCCAATTTAGAGCAGGGAATTTATAGGCTTTCTTTAACTGACCAGCGCGCTCTAGGAGCTCGCCAATCGGTACATCTAATTGATTCCCCTTGAAGGCAATAACA
>JAJYTK010000062.1 GCA_021793095.1 Pseudomonadota bacterium | reverse complement strand
AGATAAGGTTTTTATTTCTTGGTTATTTCGTGGACGTTATAGACATCATCGAGCATTGGGTTGTATTCATATCCCTGGATGTTGTCACGCAAGCCTACATGAATCGCCTTTTGGAAAAGGTAAACATAAGGGTACTCTTGCATGATGATGTCTTGTGCTTGGCCATAGAGTTTGGCACGCTCATCTTGGTCGCTGATCTCGGCGGCCTTGCGGATAAGCTCATCGACCTGGGCATTATCATAAAAGGCACGATTACCCGGCAACCCGCCCCGCTCGGAGTCAAACCAATAATTCATAAACATGAATGGATCAGCAAAATCGGGACTCCAATTGCCTAGGGCAATATCAAAATCCCCCTTGTCCAATCGATCGCGCATCGTAGCATTGGCCAATTTCTCGAGCTTTACATTGATCCCCAAGGCAGCCATATTGGCCTGGACCGTCAATGCAATGGGCTCCCAATTGGGATCACGGTCAGAATAAAGCAATACGGCCTCCTGTGCCCCAGAGACCTGATCAATATAAGATTGAGCTTTATCGAGATCCTGCTTGATAGGTGCTAGGCTCTCATCATGCCCCCACATCCCTTCGGGGATCGGACCAGTCATTTGTTGCCCTTGGTTATCGAGTACCCCCTCGATAATGCCGTCATAATCAATGGCATAAGTAATGGCCTGTCGCGCATTAATATCACTAAACAAACCATCACGATTATTTAAATACAAATAGGTCACCAGTAGTGAAGGGACCTCTTGGATCACCAGATCGTCATTGGCCTGCAAAGCCTCGATCTGATCCACTGGCAACATGTTAACGATGTCCAGATCACCATTTTCTAACTGCAAACGGCGCGCAGAGGACTCGGGCACCACACGAAATACAACACGCTCAAGCGCAGGCTCTGTATCACCATAATGCGGGTTTTTTTCTAATACTAGACTCTGGCCGCGGTCCCATTTGGTCAATTGAAATGGGCCTGACCCCGCTGTGTTCGCTGATAAATACTGATCAGCCCCCCCTTCGGCATCCTCGACAGCGGGGTTGATGATCCCTGCTCCATTGTTGGCGAGGGTGTTAAGAAATGGCGCAAAGGGACGGGGCAAACGAAACTCTACCGTGAGCGGATCGACCACCACCACCTCTAACCCCTCGGGGAAAGGCTCGGCGGGGCCTTGGTTAATGCGCATCAAACGATCAAAAGTATATTTTACGGCGGCGGCATCAACATCTGAACCGTCATTAAACTGTTGTCCCGAACGTAACTTAAACGTCCAGACCAAATTGTCATCAGAGGCCTCCCAGCTCTCTGCCAGCTCGCCCTCGACTTCGGTCGAGCCCTTTTGGTAGCGCACTAAGTTCTGATAAGTAGGATAAGTAATGGACCAATCATTATTATCCATAGTGATGGCTGGATCCAATGTTTGCGGATCAGCTGTTTTGGCAATCACCAATGTATCTGATGGTGTCGCAGCCACCGCAATAGCACTGCTCAATGTGAACGCAATAACACCAGAAAACCTCAAGGTGTTAACAAGCTTTCTATTGATTAAACCACCCATATTTAAGTCTCCTTTAGTCATATTTGTATGTTTTTATTAGGGCAGTTTAGCAAGTCTTTACAATTTCCCCTATAGCGGTAAACCCTCTCAAGAGGCTACAGTCACTAACGGATGGGAGGGGATGAGCGGGTAGCGATGCCGATCAGGGAGCTCGTAATGCCACCACTCGGTGGCGAGTGGTTTGAAGCCTGCTTTTTGCATCACCCCCAAGAGTAAGAAACGATTTTGTTGCACCTGCGGAGGATGATGCGGATAGAGATGATGCGAGGCATCGTGCATATCATCAAAACCTGTCCCCATATCCAATGGCTGTCCCGTGTGGTCGACCAACGTTAAGTCGACAGCAATGCCGCGCGTGTGATTAGAGCCTAGGCTAGGATCAGACACATATCGAGGGTCATCTAAGACCGACCAGAAAACATCCTGAGCAGCCTGGGGCCGATAGGCATCAAAAATTTTGAGCGTGAACCCAGCCATTTGCGCATATTCTGAAGCACGCTTTAGCGCCACCGCCGCGTCACGATGTAAAGCACATTGAGCTTGTGTATAAACAGGGCGACCGGCGATATTTTGTGCCGTCGCATAAGCAAGCTCAATAATGACCTGATAGCTGTCCTCATCGATCACTACTAATGACATCCGTCTCCTCCTAGCTGTATATTTTTTAGGCAGCGCTCAATGATCTCTGGCGCCGTGCCATGCTTTGTATATCGGCAAGCATAATAGTGTCATTATAGGGATCTCTGATCACCTGGCAATGTACGCCATAGAGATCTTCGATCAATTGAGAGGTGATGATTTGCTCGGGGGCTCCGGTGGCATATACTTGGCCCTGTTTCATCGCCACAATATGATCAGCAAACCGGCAGGCAGACACCAAATCATGCACGACCATGATGACGGTCTTGCCTTGATAGGCCAGTTGACGAATCAATTCAAAAACCTCAATTTGATGTCCCATATCCAGAGCTGAGGTCGGCTCATCTAACAACAATAATGGCGTGCTTTGGGCAATGGTCATCGCAATCCAAGCGCGTTGACGTTGCCCGCCTGACATGGAATCTAGGGGCTGATGGGCTAAATCTTGTAACGCGGCCAATTGAATGGCCTTTTGGACGATTTGCTCATCCTCAGGGCTCCACCGTTTCCACAACCCTTGGTGAGGCTGTCGGCCAAATCGCACCAGCTCTTGGACTGTTAGCCCATGGGGCGCATGGGCCTCTTGGGGCAGCAATGCCAATAAACGAGCCACCTCGCGTGTGGGCAGGGAATGCACACACTGACCATTGATGGTGACTTGACCACTGACTGGTTTTAATACACGGCTAATGCCCGCTAATAGAGTAGACTTGCCACAACCATTGGGCCCAATAATGGCGGTGACCTTTTGGGCCGGAAAATCCACATCGAGCGCCTCAATGACGAGGCGCTCACCATACCCTAGGCTCAAACCCTCGGCCTGTAAGTGAATAGATTGAGGAGAATTATTTTTTAAAGGACTCATATCGCTTGTTGAGGTTGCCGTCGCAACAACAACCAAATCAAATAAGGACTACCCACTACTGCGGTAATTAATCCCACCGGGATTTCAATCGGCGCCCATAAGCGCTGCCCGACCACATCAGCAAGTAATAAAAACAAACTGCCAAAAGCCGCCGCGTGCCAGATAGAAACCCTATCCGCTGGCACGATATGACGCGCCGCCTCTGGTGCTACCAAGGCAATCATACCCACAGGACCCGTCAGCGCCACTGCGAAACCCGTCAAACACACCGTTACCACCATAGTCATCCAGCGGGTCAAGCGCATGGATATCCCTAAACTGATGGCCACCTCATCCGATAAACGCATGATATTTAAAGAACGCGTCAACCACGCCCCTAATGGTAGGCAAATCACTAAACAAAAAAACATCCACCAAACGGCTTCCTCGGGCCGCGCATTGAGACTGCCCACCGTCCAAGGATAAGCCGCATTGGCACTGTCCATATCAGTGCGCGCCAACATAAAATTGGTCACCGCACCAAATACCGCACCTATGCCCACCCCCATCACGATGAAGCGATAGCCTTTACTGCCCATCCCCCCGCTCAAACCAAAGGCCAACGCCGCAGCCGTTGCCGCACCCATTAAGGCCAATAATGGCGTGGCTAAGCTCAAGGGGATAGCCACAATAGAGGCGATGGCAAAAGCGGTGGCCCCATTATCCAAACCCACAATATTAGGGGTGGCCAAACGATTACGCGCCATGGTCTGCAATAAACATCCACCAGCCCCCAAACCAGCGCCGGCGATCACCGCAGCAAGAATACGCGGTACACGTAGCTCAAAGAGCAAAAAGCTCAGGAATTCATCGCCCTGACCCACCAAGGCCAGTAGTACCCCCACCACCCCATCGGCCTCATTGCCGACGTACAAGGCATAAAAAGAAACAAGCAACAGCAGCGCCACAACGCTCAATAAACTCAGCCAAGGGCGAGCTTTTAAATAACGCAGCAGCGAAAATGTCCTGTGCTGAGTGCCAAACAGCAAATGAGTCCTGACAGGCATCGTCATCACCCCTTTCTATAACGTTGGCATACGGCGCTGGCGCACCACATACATTAATATGGGGGCCCCAACAAAAGCCGTCACCACGCCAACAGGCAACTCATACGGCGGGACCACCAATCGAGAGATAATATCTGCCCCTACGACCACGACAGGACCATATAGGAGGCTCAGATAAAAAACTCGGCGTATGTCTGCCCCCACCAAAGCGCGGACTAAAAAGGGCACCACTAAGCCAACGAAAGCAATGGGACCAGCGCCCGCCGTGGCACAGCCCACCAACACAGCAACCCCTAAAACAGTGAGGATTTGCACCTGTTTGGGATTGTGGCCAAGGCCCTGTGCCATGCGCTCGCCCAGCGCCATCGCCGCCAAAGCACGCAAATTAAAGGCAATCAACAGCACGCCAAAGACCACCCCAGCAGCCACCCATAAAATCATTTCGGTAGGCCGTCCGGCCAAAGCCCCAATCAACCAAAAACGCATTTCATCCGCCGTACGCTGATCGGTCAGTAAAAACAAACTGGTCACGGATAATAGAAACCCTGAGAATGCGGCCCCTGCCAAAATTAAGCGGACGGGATCCTGGCTGGCACCGGATACTCGGCTCACCCCTAGCACCAATAGACATCCACACAAGGCACCCAGTACGGCCACCCAAAGGCCCACACTCGCCGCTGACGCACCTAAGTAAATAGCGAGCACCACCGCAAATGAGGCGCCAGCGCTCACCCCCAGCAACCCGGGCTCAGCCAAGGGGTTGCGCGTCATTGTTTGTAATACCGCTCCTGCAGCGGCCAACGCAGCCCCCACGACAACGCCCAGCAAGGTGCGGGTCCCTCGTAGTTCTAAAATAACAAAAGCGGCTTGCTCATCATTTCCAAACAATAGCCAAGATAAGCTACGCGTAAAGGAAATATCGCCGGTACCTAGCAAAAGGCTAAGCACCAGGCATAGAAATAAGGCAATAATGCCTATTGCCCAGCCTTTTCTTAGAGAAACTGTCATCGCCCTAATCGACACTCACGTTGATTATTGCGCGGCTAATTGAGAGAGATCTTGGATAATCACAGCCGCTGCCAATGGCCCATAGCCACTGCTCCAGACCTGTCCATCAACCACTTTCACCTGATCGTTTTGTACCGCAGACAAACGCTGAAACACGGGCTGCTTTTGTGCCTCGATCAGCGCCGCCTCGCCATCACTGGTCAAGGAAGCCAATAGCAACCAATCGGCATCAATTTGAGCGAGATTTTCTAAACTCAATGTATCGCTATGGGGGCGCTCGCCCAAATCATCTGCCAACGACAGTGTATTGAGCCCTGCTGCCTGAATCAGCTGACCCGTAAATAATTTGCTGGACATTAAGATTGGGCCTTGGGGGTTCCAGCGCACCACCGAGACTGTCTGGGGCGTTTGCCAATAGGCATGCATCGCCTCAAGCTGTTGATCAAGCTCGGCTAGAATTTTCTCAAGCTCATCCTCTTTATCGAGTGCATCGCCAAACAACCGCACTGTGGCCTTCCAATCGGAAAAGGTGTCCTTCCTATCAGGCACAACCGTAGGGGCAATGCGACTGAGCTTTTTATACAAAGCTTCATTAGTCTCGCTAGAAGCTAAAATTAAATCAGGGCGCAAGCGAAAAATAGCCTCTATATTGGGTTCGCGTACGGTACCCACAATCTCAATGGGCTCAGTCACGTATTGCTGTAAATAGTCAGCAACATCTGTCCCACCGCGACTGGCCAAAGCGGCAATAGGCTGGACCCCAACACTCAACGCGGTATCTAAGGCCCCCTCATCCAGGACCACCACGCGCTCGGGTTGGCCAGATAAACTGACCGTGCCATACAACGTATCAAGCTGCCGCTCGTTTTGGGCATGGGCCATATTGGCACCCAGTAAAAGTGCACTCAGACTAAGACTGACAGCTAAAGCAGAAAAAATATGGCCTACAAAACGGCGCCGGGAATGACTACGCATACAAATCTACCCATAAAAATGCTCAAAACCCTATGAGCGGCTCATTAGAAAATAACCATGAAATACAAATGATAATGATTATCAGTTATTCTAGTCAAAGCTGGGTAAAAAATAAAGCTATTTCAGCCTTTTGCGAGTCATTAATTGGCCATCATTTGAGCTAACTCAATCTAATGGAGCCAAACGTGCCAGGCCATCGGGCAACATGGTTGAAATATAAATACACCCCTGTTGATCGGTGGCCATTCCATGCCCGTACACAGCATTAACGCGGC
>JAJYTK010000061.1 GCA_021793095.1 Pseudomonadota bacterium | reverse complement strand
AGGCTACGAATCCGAAATTACCGAGTTTTTGAAAAACTACAAAAAGCAACATCCTGACACTGAACAGCGTCAGCGCGAAGGACGCGCCCGACTTTGGGATAAATACATCGATCCCGAGCTCCAAGAGGGCTTCAAAGAGGCCAAGGTGCCCCAACAGCCTTATGTCTACTATCAAAACGACTGATTGCTGTTTTAGGGCGGCTGCACCGATGCTCAAGGGGCAGCTGCTGTCCTCATGACCGAGGCCTCCACCCCCACCACCTCTGCGACTCAGGACGATGATACGGGACAGGTGTTCGCTCGTTTATATGGCGAACCCCTGTTTTCTATTCCCCAAGAGCTCTACATACCTCCAGATGCCCTGGAGGTTTTTTTAGAGGCCTTTGAGGGGCCATTAGATCTCCTGCTTTATTTAATCCGCAAACAAAACTTCAATGTCTTAGACATCCCAATGGCATTGCTGACCGAGCAGTACCTCGGCTATGTGCAGGGCTTGGAACACAGCAGTTTCGAGCTGGCAGGTGAGTATTTATTGATGGCAGCGGTGCTGATTGAAATTAAATCACGCATGCTGTTGCCCGTGCCTAAAAGCGCAGAGGATGACGATGAGGACGATCCACGGGCCGAATTATTGAGGCGTTTGCTCGAATACGAGCAGATCAAAAAAGGGGCCGAGGAGCTCGATGACTATGAATGGCAAGGGCGTGATTTTTGGCGTCCGCGGGTGGATGCAGATATTGAAGTAGAGCAAGTACTGCCCGAGGTCAACCCACAGGATTTGATCGCTGCATGGCGCGGCATACTTAAGCGCGCTGAACTCAACCGAGAGCATGCCGTGATCCGCGAGACGCTTTCCGTGCGCGATCACATGAGTCAGATCCTCAGGCGATTGCAGCAGCAAAATACAATGCGCTTTACCGAGCTTTTTGAAGATCGATTAGCACAGGATGATCCACCTGCTATCGTAGTGGTGCATTTTTTAGCTATCCTTGAGCTGGCTCGCGAGGCCTTGATTCAGGTGACCCAGACCGAACCTTATGCCCCTATTTATGTTCGCCTAGCCTACGTGGACTGAGGTTTGGTTTTCAGTTTTCCCATTTTGGAGTTTTGTTGTGAAGGTTGTGCACACCATCCAAGAATTACGCGATCAATTACAAGGACAATTGCGTATTGCATTTGTGCCGACAATGGGCAATTTACACGAAGCACATTTGTCCTTGATGAAAATGGCGCGCCAATATGGCGACCCGGTCGTCACCAGCATTTTCGTTAACCCCCTACAGTTTGGTCCTAACGAGGATTTTGATCAATATCCGCGGACGTTGGCCGAGGACATAGAAAAACTCGAGGATGCGCGTGATGTGTATGTGCTTTTTGCGCCCTCTGAGCGCGAGATGTATCCGGTACCCCAAAATTTCCGAGTGCAGCCACCTAAAGGATTAGGCGATATTCTTGAAGGGGCGTTTCGCCCAGACTTTTTCGAAGGGGTGAGCACGGTGGTGCTCAAGCTATTCTCATGTGTGCAGCCGCGGGTCGCTGTTTTCGGCAAAAAAGATTATCAGCAACTGATGATTATTCGCCAAATGTGCCAGCAGTTTCAATTGCCTGTAGAGATTATTGCGCATGAAACCGTGCGTGAAGAGGATGGTCTGGCCATGTCGTCACGTAACCGCATGCTGACTGATGAAGAACGCCGCATGGCACCACAACTGTACCAACAGCTATGCGAGATGCGCGATCGTGCAATGGCGGGCGAAAATGATTTACAACGTATCGAGCGAGAGGCCACAGAAACGCTCAATGCCTTGGGTTGGCGGGTGGATTATTTGGCCTTTCGCCGACAGCGGGATTTGCATCCGCCTACCCCCGCTGAGGTAGCAGACCAAGAGCCATTAGTAGTATTGGGTGCTGCCCATCTAGAGAATGCTCGGCTCATTGATAATTTAGAGTTTTGGTCTTAACTCATGCCAGCTGATTTGGCGGTTAGTGAAATGATCTAAACTTTTTAAAAAAAGAATGGATAAAAAAGCCCTGGATCTTATGATCTAGGGCTTTCTTTCGTTTGGGCTCCCATAAACAGGGATAATTGGTTAAAATGAAACATAAATAAACTGTTTGTAATTCATATTTCAGTCTGATTTCATTAAAGGAGGAGTTTTGTGAAAGATTTTAATATGAATTCTCAACAGCACCATGTCGCTGCGGTTGCATTATTGATGAGTACCTTGTCTGAACGCGAGCGCGAGGTGATGAACCAAGTATTTCTGGGACATGATGCTGCCACCATAGCGGATGCGCAGCAGGTGACTGTCAACACCGTGGAGGCACAACGCGCACGTGCTCTAAAGAAAATGGGCGCAAGAAATAGTGTGCAGCTCGCAGCATTAGTAAAGGGCGCTAAGTCCTATCATCTGAAAAGATATATTCAGAGGTTACAGGTCGCGCAAAGAGGCCCACAATCTCGGCTTGGTGTGCTGCATTTTGAGCCAGCAGACGGCACGCCCTATCAAAGCACATCGGCGGTGGCTATGGAGTCTGTTAATGATGCCGACGATGTTGACGATACGCCGATCATATTGCGGCGTTACCGTCGAAAATCTGCTTAGTGTTCAGGGATGATGAGTTCCTCTTCCATTTCTTGAAGCTCCGCCTCATCGATGCCACGGCATTCAGGGGCGGCCTCATCGTCTAAGGCTTCAATAGGATCAATATCACGTTGGCGGGTCAGGCTAGTCTCAAGTACGGGCTGGTATTGGTTAAAACGATTGACCTTGAGCTGACGGTCATTTTTAAAAGTGAAATCACCAACCACGGTGTCCTGCATTGAAATGAGGGCGATGCGTGTGGGCTCGGCACCGGTGCGATACCAACAGCCTTGGGCATAATGCTCCGTGCTGGCGTTATCGGCTGCATTTTGGGCCTGTAATCGCCACATGCCCGCGGGGGCAAAGGTCACACTGACGCGCAGCGGCTGGCAGCTGGGATCACCTGGAGGGCAAGGAATCGTACCTAAAAAGGTGCGAGGCTCTAATAATTCGCGTACCTCGCGTGATTCGATGATCTCTTGGTCTTGGGATTTTTGGGATTGCTGCGCTTGGCCATCGAGATCGTTACTGCCTATTTGGATTTGTGAGGGGGCGTGCACACTGCCTCGACCCCGAACATGATCCATGGCATCGCTGTAGCTACGCGCCCGTGGTTGGGGCTCATGGCTACTTTGGTTGGGCGATTGGGCGCAGCTGGCCAGACCCAGCAAGGCGCATAAAACAAAGGCGATTCTTTTAGTGGTTTTCATCATGGGTATCTACGATTAAAGCGTGGGCTGAGCCTCAAATTATACGCAAGTGTGTACGGAATAGCAGGTTTACTTGTGTACTTGTTCATTGCACGGGGCACTGTGTTTTAAGGCCCAATAGGGGGATGGGCAATGGGGGTTAAGAAATTTTGGTGGGTAGTACTTTCAAGTATTTGCGTGGTGTGGTCTGTGCAGCAGTCATGGCGCTGCAGTGCTTGTTATGCTGCTTTGATCCGTGCCGACTGGCCGCCGACGATGACCACCCTGTGGCATGCCTGGGTATGGCGGGGCGCTGCTGAGCGTTGCGCGGCCTTAGCGTGGTGGGGGCTCAGTGTAGTTACAGTGGTGAGTTTATTAGGGGGGTTATTCGGGGATCTTAGTGTACAGAATTCGGGATGGTGGATGGGCTGGTTGTGTGCCATTGCGGTGCCTGCGCTATTGATCGCATTAGCGCGTATTGATGTTCAGGTGTTTTTGTTGCCAGATCCTTTGCTGCTGATGTGGGCTGCATTGGGCGCACTTTATAGTGTAAGCACAGGACGTTGGTCTGTTTTGTTGGCAGGCGTGGCGTGGTGCTGTTTTTTGGCGGCGGTGTGGGGGATTCGTGAAGGCATCGAGCGGTGGGCTGTCAAATCATCTAGGGGTTGTTTTTTTCAATGGCTAGGGGCGGGCGATATAAAATTTCTATGGGCGGCATTTTTTTGGCTCCCTGGGGATAAAGTTGTGTTAATGTGGATTTACACGGCCGCTTTTTGTTGGGCGTACCATAGCTGGCAACAACGACGTTTTTTGCCGCGCGGCCATACCGCCTTAGGTCCTCATTTGATCTTGGGATGGTGGGTCGTAAAGTGGGTACATCCTGCGGTACAGTATGGTTATTTTCTTGTGATTTAAACAGACAATTCAGACGATGCTGAAAATTGGTCTTACGGGGGGTATTGGTTCCGGCAAGTCGATGGTGGCTCGCTGGTTGGCCCAGTGGGGGGCAACCGTGATTGATACCGATGACGTCTCTCATCAGCTCACCGCTTCAGGTGGGCAGGCCATACTTCATATCGAGCAGGCTTTTGGGCCCACAGTCATTGATGCCGAGGGCGCCCTCGATCGGGCGCAGATGCGCGCATTAGTATTTCAAAACCCGGACGCGCGCCATCAGTTAGAGGCCATTTTGCATCCTTTAATACGGACCCAGACTTTGGCCCAGGCTGAGGCCGCTCAGGGTCGTTATGTGGTGATCGTGATCCCATTGCTCGTTGAGTCTGGGCGATGGGTGGATTATTTTGATGAAATTTGTGTCGTCGATTGCGATGAGCCAACCCAGATTCAGCGCGTTCAACGCCGTAGCGGTTTGACGGTAGAACAGGTTCAGCAAATTATGCGTGCCCAAGCCACCCGTAATGAACGCTTGCAGGTTGCTGATCAGGTGATTGATAATGGCGGGCAAACTGATTTGCAAACCCTAGAAGAACAAGTCCAGCAACTCCATCAACTGTGGTGTGCCCGCAGTCAGCAATCGTTCAAGCGCGCTTCGGTATAGAGATGGTGAGTATTTTAATTTTTGATTTTTGTGCTGGGAGCCCAGTTCGCGATCGCATCATTTAAGGTTTTAATTGCGTGATACTTTACGAATATCCTTGCAACGAGCGAGTACGAATTTTTTTAAGGGTAGAACATTTATTCGAGCGCCTGTCATTTTTTGCCCAAGGCGGCGAGGCCTTGCAGCATCAAGTTGCGGTGACCACCCTTTTTGATCTGCTGGAGCTCACCGATAGGGTTGATTTGCGTGGCATGGTGTTACAGGATATTGAACGCCAACGCGTGGCCATGCAGGCATTGCGTGAGCACCCTGGCGTTTCTACCGAGGCATTGGATGCCATGTTCCAAAACTTGCAGCAGGTGGCTGAGCCTTTGGCAGAACAAGGCCGTATTGCCGAGGAGTTGCGTGACAATGACTGGCTACAGAGCTTGCGCGGACGTTTGACCGTGCCGGGTTGTTTTGCGCAGATCGATGTGCCCTCTTATTATTGTTGGCAAAACAAGCCCGCCGAAGAGCGTCGGGCAGATATACAGCAGTGGATGAGCTCCTTAGTGCCGGTACAGCAGGCAATTGCCCTGTTATTGCACATGTTGCGGGGGGCGGCCAATGCTGTTGAGTGCACGGCCAGCGAGGGGGCTTACCAAGAGATGCTCGGGGGGAAGAGTTTTCAATTACTGCGGGTCTGGGTACCCAAGCATCTGCAGGCCTTCCCTGAGATGAGTGCTAATAAATACGTGATCTGGGTGAGATTTGCCAGACAAAATGGTCAAGGCAAGCCGCAAATGATCAAGCAAGACATTCCCTTTCAGTTGGCCTGTTGTAGTATTGGCTAATCCAACAATTCATGCTTTGTTCAGTTATCGCTACGTATAATAGAGCCCAGACTTTAGTTTATTTTGCTCTCTGGAGAACAATTGCATGGCGGATTCACAGCCTCAAGAAAAATCTGCAAAACGTCGCGGCTGGTTGATTGCGTTTGTACTGATTGTACTGATTGGTGCCGGTGCTTGGTATTTTTGGCTCGAGCGAGGCGCCGATAAACAGGGCACTGATCCCGCCGCCTTTATGGTTCCAAAGGTGCCCGTGCGCACCGCAAAAGTCACCGAGGGTGAACTCCAAGAACGCCTACGTGCCATCGGTACTGTTGAGGCTTTTAACATCGTGACCGTACGTAGCCGGGTCGAGGGTGAATTGCTCGAAATTTATTTCGAGGATGGCCAATTTGTAGAGGCAGGTGATGTCTTGGCTCAGGTTGACCCCGAGCCCTACGAGCTCCGCCTCGATCAGTCCAAGGGCCAATACAAGCAGAGCCAGGCACAACTGGATATTGCTAAAACAGATTTACATCGATTCCGCACGCTGTATGAGCAGGATTCTCTGGCAAAGCAAACCCTTGAGTCCCAAGAGGCACTGGTTGCTCAACTCGAGGGGACGGTACAAAGCGCCCAGGCCGCCATTCAAGAGGCCGAATTACAACTGAAATACACTAAAATTTTGGCCCCTATCACCGGCAAATTGGGGTTTAAGCAACTCGATGTCGGTAATCTCATTTCAACAGGCAATGTTGATGGTTTGGTGACCATCACCCAAACTCA
>JAJYTK010000060.1 GCA_021793095.1 Pseudomonadota bacterium | reverse complement strand
ATGTGCTGCGTCAGCTCAGCCGTGAGGGCATGAGTATTTTGTTGGTCGAGCACGATATGGAGTTCGTAATGGGGTTAACCGATCACATCGTGGTGATGAACTTTGGGACCAAATTGGCCGAGGGTAACCCTCAGAGCGTGCAAACAAACCCTGATGTGCTTGAGGCCTATCTGGGGGGTGTGGTCGAGACCGCATGAGCGATAGAGGATTTGATGGGTTTAAAACTATGAGCAATCAGACACAGGCCGAGCAAGATTTTCAAATGGCGGATTTGGGCCCGGCATTAATTTCAGTGCGTCAACTCAATGTGCATTATGGGACTGTGCCCGCTTTGGATTGTCCCGAGTTGCATGTGCCTCAGGGGGCAATTGTGACGGTGATTGGCGCAAACGGCGCCGGCAAGTCGACCTTGTTAAATGCGATGATGGGTAATTTGCCGACCAATGGTCATGCCCGCGGTGAGGTGGTTTATCGTGAGCAGGTCATCAGCGATTGGTCGGTAGAGCAACGGGTGGGGCAGGGGCTGTGCTTGGTGCCCGAGAGCCGTGAGCTCTTTGCCAGCATGACCGTTGAAGAAAACTTATTGCTGGGAGGATTTCGTCTTTATCGCCAGCGCGTTTCAGGCTGGCGAGATACGCTGGCGGATATTTTTGAGCTGTTTCCGCGTTTACATGAGCGACGCCGGCAGTTGGCGGGCACCTTATCGGGTGGGGAGCGCCAAATGCTGGCTTTGGGTCGCGCATTGATGGCGCAACCCCAGGTGCTGATGCTCGATGAGCCCAGCTTAGGACTGGCACCACTGATCGTGAGTGAGATTTTTCAGACCATTGTCGCGTTGCGTGCACGGGGAGTGTCCATTTTGTTGGTCGAGCAGAATGCGCGCGCTGCCTTGCAGATCGCGGATTATGGTTACGTGCTCGAGACCGGTGAGGTAGTGCTGCAGGGGATTGCTCACGAGTTGGCCAATGATCCACGTGTGATTGAAAGTTATCTGGGGCTGGGGCACCAAGAGCCCACAGAGGACGCCTAATGCCCACAGAGCACCCCTAACATTTAGCGCAGCGTTGGCACCTGCGCCCATTGCTCCATGCTGTATTGGTTTTGGATGTAATCCAGCAGTGCGCTGTTTTCCTCTTCTATCAAAATGATGGTGTAGTTGCGTTGATTGAGCTGCATCAGCAAGGCATGCGTTTGCTCTAGGTTGGCGCCTATTAGATAGGTCCCTAGGTTTTTTAAAATCATGATATTTGCCCCGGTACGCAGTGCACGTGCCCAGCTGAGCTGCAAGCGCAGACAAGGATCCAGGCTGCTGCTCAGGGCTCTTTGCGCTTTTTTAAGCCTCGGAAAAAGCAAAAATATTTCCAGCAAAGGCAAACCGCCGCCAATTAGATTTGGGCCCAAGGGGGGCAGTAACAGATTTTCTTGGCAGTTTAAATGCGGCACGATGCCTTGGTCAGGATCACAGTGGATCATCCCATAGCGACAGACTGCCTCTTCGTCGAGGTGGCTGGTTTCGTTATTGAGGATGCGTATCGAGCCATGTTTGTGCGGATGACGACCGATCAGGCTATCGACCAGTAGCTGTCGCGCCGATGCGCTGCGGCTCAAAAAGGCAAAAGTCTCACCTTGGGCAATCCGAACATTGAGGCCCTGTATGAGGGTGCCTGGGCCTTGTTGTTGCCAGGCGTGAAAATCAATGAGTTCAAGGGCTGGATAGTCCATGGCCATCACCTATAACAATCACAATCAAACGCCGTGGGTGTGTTTTGTGAGGTGTGTGCGGATGATGTATGTGACTTAATTATATGTTTTGATTATGCCTACCGCCCTGATAACTATCTATTAGGGTTTAGCTTATTAGGGTTTAGCTTATTAGGGTTTCTGTGGGGCTGCCCGTCGCTGCCCCAGTCATCTATGGGCATGGACTAAAGGTTTTTGTCCGGAAATTGGCATAGATCAGCGATGCCGCATTCTTTGCATTTAGGACTGCGCGCCACACAAATGTAACGACCATGCAAAATCAACCAGTGGTGGGCGTCTTTTAGGTAGGGCTCAGGGATGACCTCGAGCAGCTTTTTCTCAACCTGGTTGACGTTTTTGCCCGGGGCAAGCCCAGTGCGGTTAGAGACCCTAAAAATATGGGTATCCACAGCGATGGTGGGCAAACCAAACGCGGTATTGAGGACCACATTGGCGGTTTTGCGGCCTACCCCAGGTAAAGCCTCTAGTGCTTGGCGGGTATTGGGGACTTGACCATCATGCTCTGCAAGGAGGATTTCACAAGTCCGGATCACATGTTTGGCCTTGTTTCGGTACAGACCGATGGTTTTGATGCATTCGCGCAGGCCTTCCTCACCCAATTCGAGTATGCCTTGGGGGGTGCCATAGCGCGGGAAAAATTTACGGGTCGCGAGATTGACGGCAACATCTGTGCTTTGGGCCGATAAAATCACCGCGATCAGCAGTTGAAAATCGCTGTCGTATTCGAGTTCAGTCGTGGGGTGTGGGTTTGCAGCCTGAAAGCGTGCAAACATTTCCTGTCGTTGTTCTGCATTCATCATGGGTGTTTATTTTTTACGGCGTGCGCGGGCTGCCTGCAAGGCAGCTGCAATACGCGCCTGTCGTTCTTGGGCATCAGAGTCTGCTAATGGCGTGAGCTCGGGCTTGGTCGACAATAGACGCGCTGCAGGAGTGTGCAAATCCTCGCCATGCGCATCACTGAGGCGGGCCTGTCTGTGCTCGTAGCGCGCACGTGCCTGTTGGGCCAGTGCAGGGGTCCAGCTGATATCGGTTGGCTGCATCTCAATACAATCTACTGGACAGGGGGCGACACAGAGCTCACAGCCGGTACAGTAATCAGGGATGATGGTATGCATGAGCTTGTTGGCGCCGACGATGGCGTCCACGGGGCAGGCCTGTATGCACAAGGTGCAGCCTATGCAGTGGGCCTCATCAATCACAGCGACCAATACGGGCCCGAAACTGCCGCACTCAGGATCAAGGTCAGTGACGGGCTGCCCTGTGAGTTGGGCGAGTTTTTCTATCCCCTCGGGGCCGCCGGGTGGGCAACGATTGATGGCCTCGCCCTGTGTGGCAATGGCCTCGGCATAGGGCAAGCAGGCATCATAGCCACAACGCGTGCATTGGGTTTGGGGTAATACATCATTAATGGACTGGACCAGTTTATCAGTAGAAGCGCTCATGCCTGTGCTTTGGGTAGCAGCACACGGCTGACCCAGTCGCTGGTTTAGGCCTCGTGTGCTGCAATAAAGTCGCGGATTTTTGGGTAAACAATATTTCTCCAGCGGCGCCCCGAAAATATACCATAATGACCACTGCCATCAACTGTCAGGGGCTGTTTGTTGCGTGGTGCAATCCCAGAGCACAGTCTCTGTGCTGCGTGGGTCTGGCCCTGACCAGAGATGTCATCGAGCTCGCCCTCAACGGTGAGTAATGCGCTGTGTTGGATGGCGCGCAGATCCACAAACTCACCATCAATATTCCATAAACCGCGGGGCAGTAGGTGCTCTTGAAAGACGATCTGGATGGTGTCGAGATAAAACTCGGCGGGCATATCTAGGACCGCATTATAGTCATCATAAAAGCGTTTGTGGGCCTCGGCATCATTGTCCTGACCTTTGACGAGGTGTTGGTAAAACGCATAATGAGACAGCATGTGTCGATCGGGGTTCATCGCCAGAAAACCAGCATGCTGTAAAAAGCCTGGATAAACCCGGCGCCCGGCACCCGGGTAGCGTGCAGGTACCCGATGAATGAGGTTATTTTCAAACCAGCTATAGGATTTGGTCGTGGCCAGTCGGTTGACCTGAGTGGGGGACTCGCGCGTATCGATAGGGCCACCCATGAGCACCAAGCTTTTTGGGGGGTGGGCATAGCCCTCTTGGGCCAGCAGAGAGACCGCCGCTAATACCGGTACCGTGGGTTGGCATACGGCCATGATATGAATGTCGGGGCCGAGATAGCGGATAAAATCCTGGATATAACGGACATAGTCATTCAGGTGAAAATCACCTGCCCCTAGGGAAACCATGCGCGCATCAATCCAGTCAGTCACGTAGACATTGTGGGTTTGCAGCATCGTGCGCACCGTATCGCGTAACAGGGTGGCATGGTGCCCCGACAGCGGCGCGACAATGAGCACTGAGGGCTGCTCTTGGGCCTTGGGGTGGGCGCGCTCAAAACGAATTAAATGACAAAAGGGCTGCTCAATACAGGTGGTGATGCTCACTGGGGTGGGCGTGCCCTCAACCTCGACGGTGTCGATGCCCCAGGCGGGCTTTTCGTATTCTTTGCCCAAACGGTGCAACAGCTCATAGCCCGCTGCCAACTGCTTGGAAACGGGGGTATAGGCCAAGGGGCTCAGTGGGTGTGAGAAAAAATGCGCCCCAGTATTAGAAAATGAAGCGACTGAGCCAAGAAACCGGCGTTGCAGTTCATGTAGGTCATAAAGCATAGAAAGTCCGTGTAGTGGTTGCTGTTTGTCTTGTTATCCGTGATTTTTGTTATGTGTAAGATTTACTTGTATATAACTTGGGATAATTTGTCTACAGGTTTTCTATAGGGTTTATAAGGAGGTCCTACATGACTGGTCGGCTGTGCAAAGGCTAACAGGGCCTCATTGTGGCGACAATCAAGGCCCTATAGCGATAGCCTGCGGACAGCGATAAAAAGGTTAATTTTATTAAATACTAGCGCTCGAGATACTGTAGTTTATCGGGTTTGCCGTTCCACTCTTCGGCATCTGGCAGCGGATCACTGGAGCGGTTGATCATGCCAAACACGGGGGAAAGCTCGGCGTTTAGGTCAATGAAGTGGAGCTGGTCCTCAGGAACGTCTTCTTCGGCAAAAATAGCGTTAGCGGGGCATTCGGGGATGCATACTGCGCAATCAATGCATTCGTCGGGGTCAATAACTAAAAAGTTGGGCCCCTCACGGAAGCAGTCAACGGGGCAGACATCGACGCAGCTGGTGTATTTACATTTAATGCAGTTTTCGGTGACGACATGTGTCATATTGGCTTGCTCCGAAAAATAAATCGCCGTACAAAGGATACGGGTGAAACAAAAACAGACTTTTTAAAAGATACAATAGTCTTGAAAAAGCTATTTTAGCGAAGATATATCTAAAACAAGAATAAGACCATTAAACCTACAGGAAAATATGATTATTAACTCCTTGCTTGACACTGATCTGTATAAATTTACGATGATGCAGGTCGTCCTGCATCATTTTCCCACTGCGCAAGTGCAGTATCGCTTTCAGTGCCGCACACCCAATGTAGATTTAAGTCCTTATTTGGATGAGATTCGCCAAGAGGTGCATGAATTATGTCAGCTCAAATTTAACGAAGATGAGCTCGCCTACCTGGCCGGTCTAAGATTCATGAAAAGTGACTTTATCGATTTTTTACGTTTATTTCAACTGCCTGAGCGTTGTATTCACATCGGTCCAGGTGAGCAGGGGGGCATTAATATAGAGATTGAGGGGCCGTGGCTGCATACGATTTTGTTTGAAATCCCGGTCCTGGCGATTGTGAATGAGGTGTATTTTCGCAATACAAAACCGCATCCCCCGCTAGCAGAAGGGCGGGCTAGGCTGCGCGCCAAGATGCAGCTGGTGACCGAGGATCCTTCGTTGGCCGATTTCCGTGTGGCCGAGTACGGGACGCGACGCCGTTTTTCCAAAAAATGGCATGACGAGGTCGTGGCCACCATGAAGGATCAGATGGGGGTGCACTTCGCCGGTACCAGTAATGTCTGGATGGCCAAAAAACACGATGTGTTGCCTTTGGGCACCATGGCGCATGAGTATTTACAAGCTTGTCAGGCGCTGGGCCCACGCTTGCGCGATTCGCAGGTGTTCGCCCTCGAGATGTGGGCGCGTGAATACCGTGGTGATTTAGGCATTGCGCTCTCAGATGTGTATGGCATGGATGCTTTCCTGCGCGATTTTGATATGTACTTCTGCAAATTATTTGATGGTGCCCGCCACGATTCGGGGGATCCTTTTGTATGGGGGGATCGTTTGCTGGCGCACTATGAAAAAAACCGAGTTGATTCGCGTACTAAAACCTTGATTTTCTCTGACGCATTAGACATCCCCAAGGCCATTGAACTCGCGCATTATTTTGCCGGCCGCTGCAAGGTCTCCTTTGGCATTGGGACTAATTTGACCAATGATTTTGGGCATACGCCGTTACAGGTCGTGATCAAGATGGTGCGCTGTAATGGTCAGCCGGTCGCCAAGATTTCTGATACCCCAGAAAAGACCATGTGTGACGATCCGGCCTATTTGTCTTATTTGCGCAAGGTATTCCAAATACCGGAAACAGATGCCGACACCGCATAGCGGTGGTGGGGTGCACAGCCCTCAGATGGAAGGGCAATGGCGAAAGGAGCACCATTAAAGGGTGATCGCTCATAGGCGATCATCCAAGAGCGACCAGCAAAAGGCGACCAGCAAA
>JAJYTK010000059.1 GCA_021793095.1 Pseudomonadota bacterium | reverse complement strand
AAGGCATGTAATCAAGGATGGCATCCAGCATGCGTTGTACCCCTTTGTTCTTAAAGGCAGTACCGCAAAGCATTGGCTGAATCTCACCGGCGAGAGTACGGATACGCAGGCCAGTATTGAAGTCTTTCTCGCTGAGGTCGCCCTCTTCGAGGTATTTTTCCATCAATTCTTCGTTGGCCTCGGCAGCCAGCTCAAGCAGGCTCTCACGCCATTCTTGAGCCTCATCAACCATATCCGCAGGGATGTCTTGGTATTCAAAATTAATACCGTAGTTTTCATCATCCCAAATAATGGCTTTCATTTTGATGAGGTCAACCACCCCTTTGAAGTCTTCTTCGGCACCAATGGGTAACACAATAGGTGCGGGGTTTGCTTTGAGGCGCTCTTTGAGCTGCTCATACACCTTGAAGAAGTTGGCACCGGTACGGTCCATCTTGTTGATGAACAGCATCCGTGGCACTTCGTATTTGTTGGCCTGACGCCAAACTGTTTCGGACTGGGGCTGAACACCACCGACCGAGCAGTAAACCATGACAGCGCCGTCTAGGACACGCATGGAACGCTCAACCTCAATGGTGAAATCCACGTGACCAGGCGTATCAATGATGTTGATACGGTGCTCAGGATAGTCACCAGACATACCACTCCAGAAGGCAGTGGTCGCTGCTGAAGTAATTGTAATACCGCGCTCTTGCTCTTGTTCCATCCAGTCCATGGTGGCTGAGCCCTCGTGGGTCTCACCGACTTTGTGACTGACACCGGTGTAGAACAGAATTCTTTCCGTAGTGGTGGTTTTACCGGCATCAATATGCGCGGAAATACCAATATTACGGTAGCGCTCGATAGGAGTTTTGCGAGCCATGATAAATATATCCTTTGATTACCAGCGGAAATGACTGAATGCCTTGTTGGCTTCGGCCATTCTATGAGTGTCTTCACGTTTGCGTATCGCACCACCACGACCTTCGGCCGCATCTAGGAGCTCGTTGCCCAGGCGCAAGACCATGGACTTCTCGCTGCGGCTCTTGGCAGCCTCACGCAACCAACGCATTGCCAAGGCAGTGCGTCGTACGGGACGGACCTCTACGGGCACCTGATAGTTGGCACCCCCAACACGACGGCTTTTGACCTCGACAACTGGTTTAATATTATTAATGGCGGTGTTGAAAACCTCGAGGGGTTCCTTGCCGGTTGTTTCCTCGATGTGGCTCAACGCGCCATAAACGATGCGCTCGGCAACAGCTTTTTTGCCAGAGAGCATCACAACGTTCATAAATTTAGCGACATCTACACTGCCATAAATTGGATCTGGCAGGATTTCTCTTTTGGGTACTTCGCGACGGCGAGGCATGATAAATTCCCTTGTGACAATTCAGTTGAACCGCGTTTCACGGCCATGATCACCCATCATGAGTGACCCCTTACATGCGGGTGCCAATGCACCGGCTGCACGGAGGGCAAATCAGACAAAACTGATGACTAGAAACGAAAACAAAAAAATGATTGGATTATTTTGGACGCTTGGCGCCGTACTTGGAACGGGCCTGCTTGCGGTCTTTGACCCCCTGGAGGTCAAGCGCACCGCGCACGATGTGATAACGCACACCGGGCAAATCCTTGACACGACCCCCGCGGATCAGAACCACGGAGTGCTCTTGCAAGTTGTGCCCCTCACCGCCAATATAGGAAATCACCTCGTAGCCATTGGTAAGACGCACTCGAGCGACCTTACGCAAGGCGGAGTTTGGCTTTTTAGGGGTGGTGGTATAGACACGGGTACATACCCCGCGGCGCTGTGGACTGTTCTCTAGGGCCGGACTTCTGCTGCCGTGGCGCGCGAGAGAACGTGGCTTGCGCACTAACTGACTTATAGTTGGCATAACCTCGACGTATCCTTTTACGTTGCTAATTTTGGAACCATAATGCCCATGCGACACCCACATGACAATAGCGCGTACATGGCGGCGTGGACTGGGCGATTTATATAACCGCCCTTTTATGCCTGTAGCATACGTAAAAAAGAGCGGTCGAAAGACACTAAGGCAGCACACCATAGAGGTGTATACAGCGACGACGCAGCACAACAACCGGTAAAGCTGTCGCCGGGTAATCAATCATCAATATGCAAACAATTTATGCGCACAAGTACTTGGGATTGTCGCCGCCTAGCGTGCTTTAAATACAAAAAGCGAAAATAGCTTTTAGTAAGCGAGTCAATATACCATGAACCATCTATCATAGCAATGAGCTCTTGGGTGCAGTGCAGCCTTTATATGACGAAAAGCGCAATACTCCCTTTGGCCAAAGTGTCAACAATAGAAAAAAGCGCGTTCATAACAGTATAATGAACACCAGTGACTCATATTTATGATAAGTATAAAATGCATATAGCAATATTAGAAGATGATCCGAGCCAAGCGGAACACATTAGCATGGCTTTACAATCAGCCAATTACCAATGCACCGTGTTTCATGCTGGCAAGGACTTAATGCAACAGCTGGCCAAAAACCACGACTTTAACCTGATCGTTATTGACTGGGAGCTTCCCGATGTCAGCGGTCTGGATGTGTTGCATTGGTTGCGCTCTAACCTGGGCTATGCCGTACCGGTATTGTTTGTGACCAGTCGCACCCAAGAGGAAGACATTGTGACCGGTTTGCAGGCAGGTGCTGATGACTATATGTGCAAGCCTTTTAAAACCAATGAGCTACTGGCCCGTATTCAGGCATTACTTCGTCGTGCTAACCCCATCAGCCAGAGCAGTGATGCTTTTGATTTTGGCCACTACCATATTGATACGGTAGCTGCCACCATTTCCTTACGGGGTGAGCCTGTAGAGCTCGCTCCCAAAGAATACGAGTTGGCCCTGCTTTTATTTAGAAACCCTGGTCGTCTGTTTTCTCGTGATGTATTAAGTACCGCGGTATGGAACCGTGAAATACCGCCAACCTCGCGCACTTTGGATACGCACTTATCTAATATCAGGCGCAAATTACAAATCCGTCCTGAAAACGGCGTGCGTTTAAATGCCTCTTATGCTTTAGGCTATCGGTTAGAGTCTTTGTTGGACTCCGCCGAAACAACGGGTGAATTAGCAGACTAGTCGGACATCCAAACAAGTAGTCAACAATAGCTTGGGTCCTCACGCGTTTGCAGCTTTTTTCTCATAAAAATTTCAAAACAATGACACAGCACAAACGTCCTCACTCTTTGGTGTCCCATCCTGCTTACCTGATCCTGCTACAGGGTATTTTTTTGTTTTGCAGCCTGTTTTTCATGGCTCAACAAAGCTTTGCCCAACCCTCGGGTGCAGAACAAGACATGTTTACCTATAGGGTTCAGGCCAATGACACGCTCATTGATTTAGCCCAGCGTTACACCCTCGATGAGGATAATTGGCAGATCCTGCAATCACTCAATGATGTGGCCGATCCCAAGCGCCTGCCCATCGGCAAAACGCTGGTGATTCCCTTTAGCTTGATTCCTGTCCAACCCACCACAGCCGAGCTTATTCACCTTCAGGGCGAGGTGTTGCTCAATGATCGCCCCGCCGCCCTACACAGCACCATTCAACCAGGCGACCGTTTAAAAACAGGACAAAACAGCTTTGCTACCATTGGCTTGCAAGACCAAAGCACGCTTTCTTTACCTGAAAACTCGCAAATACATTTTCAGCAAATCAACCAATTCCAAGGGGTGCCCATCGCTGATGTCATTTTCGTCCTCGAAGAAGGCAGCCTAGAAACCAATGCAGACCCCGAGCAGCGCGGTGTCGGACGTTATGAAATCCACACGCCCATCAGTGTGACTGGCGTACGCGGCACCAAAATGAGAGTCCGCACGGGCGCACAAACAACCCAAACTGAGCTCGTCGAAGGGCGCGCGCATATCCAAGGGTTACAGCTGGCCCCGCGCATCCTCAAAGCCCGCCAAGGAGCAACCCTAGACGAGGCGGGCGAACTCCGTGTGAGCGATTTGCTCGATGCCCCTGAGGTCATACAAGCAAAAAAAGACCATGGAGGACTGCAGGTGACTTTACAGCCAGTAGAGGGTGCGACCCACTATGTGGCACTCATCGCTGCGGATGCCCAGGGCCAACAAATCATTGGACAACAGCACAGTACCCAGCCTTATTTTGATCTCCCTGCTTATCATGCGCAGACCCATTACGCCTTGATACGCGCCGTCGACGAACAGGGGTTAATGGGCATGGATACGATCATTGATTACCCAGGGCGTCAGGTATTACTGGATGGCTCAGGGCAACCAGTACGTACCCGCTTTGGGCAGGCCGTGTTGACTGGCATGTACTAATTTTTATTGCCTATGCGTCGCCTATGGACTAAAAAAAACCTTTTTTCTAATCCCACAAGTGCTTTTGCCGCGCAAATACGACGCGATAGTTGGTGGGTGGCGTTTTGGTTGGCGCTTTTTGTCGTTATTCTCAGCTACAGTACCCCGCGCCTCCCCTTAGACCGACTGGATAATATCATCTATGACTTTCAATTAAGTCTAAAGTCCGCCCCAACAAATACAGACAAATCCCCAATTGCGTTAATCATCATCGATGATCACAGCCTCAAAAATTTAGGGCATTGGCCTTGGCGCCGTAAAATTTACGCAGACTTGCTCGAGCAACTAGATGAAGCCAAAGCAGTAGGCATTGATTTATTATTTACCAATACCAACCCGGCCTATCCAGATGACGATAAATTACTGGCTGAGGCGATCCAAACACACGGCAAAGTAATCCTCCCTGTATATATTGATCGCAGCGACCAACTAGAACAACCCATTTTCCCACTAGTAGAGGCCGCCGCTGGGTTAGGCTTTATCAATATTCAGCCTGATGCGGATGGGGTGGTACGGCATATCAAATTGTTCCATGATCTCCGCCCTGAGGTTAGATCTGGCCAAGAAAACAAACGCCTACAAATCAACAATAGCCCCTCAATTAGCAGCAAACCAAAGTCAGCCACTACGGATGAGCACTTCGGCTCTAATACCATCAGTCATTTCTCTGCTGCATTGCTTTCGGTGACAGACGATGCCAGCCGCCTAGACAATTATGGCGCGCACTATAAAGCACCGCATCTAAACCCATTTATTGGCCCATTTGGGAGTTTTCCCACGTATTCTTTTGCAAAAGTACTCCAGGGAGAATATCCGCCAGACACCTTTAAAAATAAATATGTACTCATCGGCGCCTGGAGTAGCGGCCTCGGTGATTATTATCCTACTCCTTTTTCCAGTACGGATAACACCAGCATGTCTGGGGTAGAAATTCTGGCCAATGCGACTAATAATTTATTGCACCACCAATGGATTCACAAGGCCCCTAATTGGCTCAAGGCACTGGCCAATGTCCTTCCCGTCATTTTTATTTGTGTGAGCTTACGCCAGCTGTCGCCACGCCATGCCTTGTTTGGGACCTCATTAGTGATTGCGGCCTTATTTATCGGTAACTGGCTACTGCTGCATCACTTCCATTTATGGATACCCATCGGCAGTGCCTTGGTTGGATCGATTATTTCTTATCCGCTTTGGTATTGGCGCAGTCAGGAAACCGTATTGCGCTATGTGGACAAGCAGCTCTCGGAACTACGCCAACATAACCCGGGTTTGAGCCAAGCCTTGGATATTTCCGAGGTACAGCTCACCCTGCCTGCGCGACTCAATCATTTATATAAATCCATTGAGTTATTGCGCGAAGCAGAACAACGCCGCGTAGAGACCCTCAATTTTATCTCTCATGATATGCGCGCCCCGCAAAACTCTATACTGGCCTTGGTTGAAGTCGAGCGCCAACAGAAAAAGCAAAACGATGCTAGCGAACAAGAGCTTTTCTACCAACGCTTAGAGCATTATGCCTCGAACACACTCAACTTGGTCGATGATTTTATTGATTTTGCTCGTGTGGAAAGCTCAGCCTTCGAACTACATCCTTTGGTACTCAACGATCTGCTCAACCAAGCCATTGATGATATTTGGCCCATCGCCACCCAAAAAAATATCACCATACACTATCAAGAACCTGATAAAACAATTTGGATCCAAGGGCATCAATCATTCTTACATCGGGCCTTGATGAATTTATTAGACAACGCGGTGAAATATAGCCCTGCGTACACCTCCGTTTTTATTTCTATCAGTACCCAAAAAGATCAGGCCGTCATACGCATACAAGACCAAGGCTGGGGGATACCACAAGAGCAATTACTGCATATTTTCAGTGCTTTTAAACGCTTTCACACAGATTACGTAGAAAACCCCAAGGGCACCGGTTTAGGATTGGCTTTTGTGCACACGGTGGTAGACCGTCACCGGGGCCGTATTGAGGTTGAAAGCACCCTCAATCAGGGCACTATTTTTACCCTGTATTTACCGTTGATTTATTAGTTTTTATTGATCTGCACGATGCACGCACCCCTAGCTTAAATCTAGCTGGATCACCATTGAACATTTGGGTGCTTGTTCACGTATAAAAAAATGGCCTGGAACACTGTCCAGGC
>JAJYTK010000058.1 GCA_021793095.1 Pseudomonadota bacterium | reverse complement strand
TAAGGTCCCAATGACCCAAGCCGTGCGTATGCTTTTGACTGCCTGATAAATCACATCGTTGCCAGAGCGATCCGTACCTAACACATAAAAATGTGGGCTCAAAATAGCCACGGCAATCAAAACCACGCCTATGATGCTTAAACTGAGCCACGCGGCTTTAACCGCAGCAGGCATTGCTTGCGATCTCGGCTGAAGTGTCCCTACTTTACGTTGCAAAGCGCGCACCAGCGCAAACAATAAAAAGCGTAGCAGTACGACAAAAATAGCC
This sequence comes from Pseudomonadota bacterium, assembly GCA_021793095.1. Classification (GTDB taxonomy): domain Bacteria; phylum Pseudomonadota; class Gammaproteobacteria; order Burkholderiales; family Burkholderiaceae_B; genus Paenalcaligenes. The sequence continues at coordinate 6,360 of JAJYTK010000058.1, read as the reverse complement.
CCCCACATCAGCACTTTGCCCAGCAAGCGAATCAACTGATCGCGATGTGTCTCATCATCACTGATCTCGTGTGCCGCATTGACCAAAGGTGGGAAATCCCGCACTGGCTCATCATCTATGATTTGGGTTTCTTTGAAAAACAAAGTACGCGCAAAAGGCGCTGAATAACTGCGCTCTTTGGCATCTAAGCCGACCCAACCCAAAACCTCATCCAAGGCGGAGCGCACAAATGGCGCGTAATGCTGCGTTTGTTGTGCTTGGTTGCTGGCTGGCAGCAAAGGCCGATAGTGGATGGAATCCAGTAAACCAATAAAGAAAAAAACCAATAACACCACACCTGCTGCCGCTGCAGATGGGGTGCGCACCACAGACAACCAGGCCCCGCGCAGTGCCACTCGACGAGCGATAAAGACCAAATACAATACGATGGCGAGGGCCAAGCCCCACAAAAATGCATCCGTCCACAGAAAGACAAATTTAGGCATAGTTTTCTCTGCCATCCTTAATTGAATCGGACCCGTGGGTCGACCAAAGTATAAGAAATATCTGCCAGCATCAAACCAATGATATACAAGGCAGAGCCCAAGAACACCATAGCGCGCACAATGGATAGATCCTGAGCATTAATGGCCTCGATGGTGTAGCTGCCCAGCCCTGGAATACCAAAAAACGATTCAGAAATGAGACTGCCCATGAACAGTAGTGGTATGGCCGTCACCGCCCCCGTTAAAATAGGTAACAAGGCATTACGCAGCAAATGACGATACAACACGACAAACTCGCTCAGGCCTTTTGCTCGAGCCGTACGGATATAGTCCTTGGCAGCCTCTTCGAGAAATAAACTGCGAAAAAAGCGCGCCTCGGCCCCCAATCGAGACAAAATCCCAACCGCCACAGGCAAAATTAGAAAACGCAGGGTATCCATCCCTTCACTCCAGCCTGAATAGGGCACCCAGCTCAATACCTTGGCAAATAACCATTGCCCGGCAATGATATAAAACAAACTAGAAATGGATAACAGGACCACACAAACCACCACCCCATAAAAATCAAAACGGGTATAGCGGAAAAAGGTCAATAACAAGGCAAAACTGATAGAAATCCAAATCCCCAGCAAAAAGGTCGGTATGGCCAAAGCAAGACTTGGCCCCATGCGCTCTTTTATCTGCTGGCTAATATCGTGCCCATCATCTGAAAACCCAAAATCAAACCGCAGCAAGGGCACAGAACGTTCATAGAAGATGGTTTTTTGCACCTTTTGAAGGCCTCTTTCTGCCGCGTTATAAAACAAAGGCTTGTCATAGCCGTGCTCGCGTTTCCATTGCTCTATTGCCTCTTGGCTAACACGTTGCCCTCCAATCGATAGACGTGCCATATCATCCGGGGTGTTGACGGCAAAGAAAAGCACAAAGGTGATGAGATTCACCCCCAACAAAATGAACACGGCATAAATAACGCGACGCAGTAAATACCTAAGCATGCGGCCCTCCATCGGAATCAGGCTGCGTACGGATTCGTTGTTGATTCTTGGCCTGCCAAACCCGCATCAGATAGCCTCCTACCAAAACCACCAAGGCAATCAGCACCCACAGCGGCCACCACAGTGGCTGATTCCATTGTGCCTGGCTCTGTGTACGCGCCTCAGTATCTAGGCGCATGTACTGCAGGGTATCGCGCACCATCTGAGAGGGCTTGGCATTTTTCACCCAATGCTGATAGGCTCCGCCGGAATAAGGCGTAAAGCCAAACATCCAGGGGGCATCCTCTTGAACAATACGTACCATTTCATTGATGATGGCCTGCTTCTCTGGCCCATCATCCAAATACCGCATCTGCTCAAATAAGGCATCATATTCGTCGTTTTGATAGTTGGCTGCATTCTCTCCGCCCCCTTGGGCCCGCGCATGCGGCCCGTAAAGTAGGAACAAAAAGTTTTCAGCATCGGGATAATCAGCGACCCAGCCCCACATGAACATCTGTGCCACACCCCGCTGCATTTTTTCTTGAAAGCGGTTGTAGTCTGTCGCTCGAATCTCGAGTTGAATCCCTAACTGCTCTAGTTGACGCCGCATCCAATCTAAGGTGGCGCTGGCCCCCATCCCACCGGCAGAATCAAAATACAAAATCAAAGGCTCGCCCGTCTCAGCGTGTCGTCCATCTGGGTAGCCAGCCTTGGCCAATAATTCTTTGGCCTCATCCAGAGAACGACGTTGCACTTGCCCCTCTACCGTCTCATAAACCACCGGATTGATCCCCTCTGGAGGCGCAACATAACCGTACACTCCAGGGGGCAAAGGCCCCTGACCCACCGAACCTTGATCATCATGGAAAATGGCCACGTACTGCTCCCAATCAAAAGCAATACTCAATGCTTGGCGTAAATAACGGTTTTTTTCCTCTTGCTCGGGAGTATCGCCCTTGCCGACCACCGGATCCAGCCAATTAAACCCAAAATAAAACAACTGCGCCTCAGGCTGAGTATGGAGTTGAATCCCTCGCTCTTGGTACAGTGCCGCCTTATCAGGTGAATCATCGGCAGCCACCGTCATCGACACCCCATACTCACCTCGTTCTACCTGGGGAATGTCATAGTAACCCTGCAAAAACTTGCCCAATAGTGGGACATTTTCTTTTTCTAACTGAAAAACGATGCGATCGATAAACGGCATCATCTGACCACAATCCTCGAGCAGACCTGCCTCTTTATCCCCCTCTTCCCCCTCACAAGGATAGGGTTCGCCACGGAAGTTGGGATTGCGACTGAGCACATGGCGGCGATTAGTAATCGAATCTGTCAGCATGTAGGGCCCCGTACCGACCGGCCACTGATTGAGGCTCAGATTGTGTTGCGCCATATTGGGTTGGTGATAAAAACGATCCGCCTCCCAAGGGATAGGCGCAGCAAAAGTCATGGCCAGCCAATACGAAAACTGTGGATACTTACCCTTGACCCTAAAACGTAAAGTATGCTCGTCCACCGCCTCTACGCCCTGTAGCGGGATCTCTCGTAAATCCAACCACTCCTCAGCGGGTATTTCATCATTGGCGGCACGCGCCGCCTCGGAAAACTCTTCTAAGCCGATGATGTGTTTGGAAAATAGCTCGTAGATAGGTGACACCACCCGAGGACTCGCCAAGCGTTTAAAACCATAGACATAATCCTCGGCAGTCAATGCCCGCGTATCGTGATGCTCAAAGGCTGGGATCCCATACACTCCATCAAGATCCGCTGGGTCGATGGGATAATAGCGATAATTGCCCGCCTCATCTTTGGCAAATGCCGGATGCGGTTGATACAAAATATCAGGCTTGAGTTGTATCTGATAGACGCTTTCAGCCACCAACTCGCCCGGCGCATCCTGTGGCAACAAACGCCCTTGCTCGTCTAGGAAATAAGGCTCGACCACCTCTTGGGCGGCCCGCGGGATGAGCTCGTAAGGACGCTTTAAGTAATGATAGCTATAAAGGGGCTCGTAAATAGAATAAGTAAACGGCGTCTCGTCGGTAGAATACGAACGGGCCGGATCCAAATACTTGGGAGAGCGCTGAGTAAACGCAGTAAATAGTGTATTGCTCTGTGCATCCTGTAGGGTATAAGGACGGTTAACCGCCTCTTGACCACAACCGGCTATTACCCAGACCAATAACAACCCCAAAAACAGTCTCATCGCGGTCACTCTTTGCCTCGTTGTTATTAATCGCATTGTTGTTGTCGCCAGCAGTGATAACGCCATGCCCATGGCTCGATGGGATTTTTATCCTGCCAGAGCCCCAATTGTTCTTCTCGAGCTTTTTTCTCCATCGCACGTAAACTTAAATCACGCAAAAACTTGCCCTGTTTTTCCTCATTTGCCCAAGCAAGGCCTGATTTTACTAAAACCCGACTCGCTGTGGTGGTCTCCCCCTCTTTTTCGGGTTTACAAGCTGTGCTCGCGTTACATTCTAATGGCACATCACACACATGTCGGCCATAGTGGTCCTGCTCATAGCAGAGCAAGTCTAGGGTTTTATTAGCAATGAGTGACTCAAGTTTACGACGAGAGGCCTGGGCAAAAGGCTGTCCAGGTCGATCTTTGCCCTGGGTTTCGGGGGCATCGATACTGGCCACGCGAATAGAACTATTTTGATCGCCTACCCGCAATGTAAAGGTATCTCCATCGGCAATCCGCACCACGCGACCCGTTAAAATGTATTGCTCCCCATCCTGGGCGGCCAGCATGGCCTCTGTTTCTTGAGCGTTAGAAGCCGGTAAAAGATGATCATTTACAAAATCAACTACATTAACCACCACAAACGCCAGAAAAAAGAAAGCCACCAAAATCGAAACTCGGCGTTTCCGCGCAGCCATCGCGGGTTTTTGTTGACGCATCGTTAAACCCTCATAACCAAAAAGCCATCATGGACAAATGCCTATTAATGCTAGCACACAGAGAGAATGCAAATTAAGATACACTATGCGGTATTTGCACATCAAAAGGGGTAGCAATGCAGCAAAAAGTACCTTCCTATCAGCTGGCTTGTGGTGCCGTGTTACTGGCAATCGCCGTCACAGCAGGGGCATTTGGCTCTCACGTCTTAGATAGCTTTGCACCGCGCACATTATTACCCATTTGGCATACCGCGGTACTTTATCAATTGATCCATGGGGCAGGTATATTAGGTATCGTTGCGGGCCGCCAATATATTATTCAGCGCTGGCAAAACCTCGGTTTTAGTGCGCTCTTTATCGGCTCGGTATTTTTCTCGGGCAGTCTCTATTTGTTTGTGTTCACTCAACAAGGATGGCTCACAATGCTCACCCCTGTGGGGGGCATACTGATGGTGCTGGGATGGATCATTATTGCCGTCGGTGCAATACAAAAAGGCCGCCAATCAAATACATGAGGGTGTTATGAATTTGCTAGACGCACTAGGTATTCCCTATCCCATTTTTCAGGCACCAATGGCCGGTGTTGCGACCCCCGCCTTGGCGGCCGCTGTCTCTAATGCGGGCGGTCTGGGCGGGTTGGGCCTGGCATCCGTCACCCCACCACAAGCCCTACAAATGATTCGAGCCACTCAGCGGCTGACCAATCGCCCTTTCAATGTCAATGTGTTTTGCCATGAGCCGCCCACCCTGCGTCGTAGCCAGGAGCAACAATGGCTGAATTATATTGCGCCTTTATTTGAGCGTTTTTCGCAGCCTCGGCCAACGCAGCTCAACGATCTGTACCGCAGCTTTTTAAATGACGATGAGCTACTACGCGTATTACTGTTGACGCGCCCTCGTGTCGTGAGCTTTCATTTTGGCCTGCCAAAGTCACAACAGCTTGCTCTTTTGCAGGCAGCGGGCATCGTGACATTGGCCAGCGCCACCAGCGTCAAAGAGGCCCAACAAATTGAACAAGCCGGCATCGATGGGATTGTCGTCCAAGGCATTGAGGCGGGTGGGCATCGCGGTGTCTTTGACCCAAACGGGCCCGACGAGGCACTGAGCACCTTTGAATTACTGCCAAAAATCAAAGCACATACCGATTTACCACTGATTGCTGCCGGCGGCATCATGACAGGCGCTCATATCCATCAGGCGCGACAGCTCGGGGCCAGCGCTGCGCAACTGGGGACCGCCTTTGTCGCCTGCCCAGAGTCAGCAGCCAACGCCACCTACCGTGCCTACATGCGCCACCCTGCCGCCAAAACCACGCTGACCCGCACCCTGTCTGGACGGCCTGCACGGGGCATCATCAATGACTACATCCGTTATACCGAGCGCCCATCAGCACCTACACCCCCCGATTACCCGCTGCCCTATGACAGCACTAAAAAGCTGCAACAAGCCGTCAAAAACCATCCGACTCAGGACCACTCATTTGACTGTGGCTCGTACTGGGCAGGGACTCGCGTTCACGAGGCACGACATCTGCCCGCGCGCCAGCTGATGCAACTCTTGACCCGTGAGCTTCGGGCGGCAAGCCAGTAAAACCACACCACCTAATACAAAAAAAGCCAGGTAACATGACCTGGCTTTTTTAAGCGCTTTAATTGCACCGATTCGTATCGATTCAAGCGCTCTCTTGTATCTATTCAAACGCTCGCTAAGACTCGAAATCCTGCGCAAAGCAATTGGGATTAAGCAATATATCGCGAGAGATCTCCTCGATAGAACGAATCCCACACAGGCCCATGGTCACGCTGAGTTCATTTTGAATAAGCTCTAGTGCGCGCTCAACCCCTGCCTCACCCGCCGCGCCCAAAGCATATAAAAATGCGCGCCCTATCATTGTGGACTGGGCACCTAAAGCTAACGCACGCAGCACATCTTGACCACTGCGGATGCCCCCATCAAACCAAATCTCGGTCTTGCCTGTCACCGCCTCTACA
>JAJYTK010000057.1 GCA_021793095.1 Pseudomonadota bacterium | reverse complement strand
TCGATGAAGGGGTTGAGGTGCTGCGCACGCATTTTAATCAACACCCCAACCTGATGGTGTTTAATGTCTTGTTTAGGGTGTTGCGTGCACGCAGTGGGCCACTCGAGGCATGGCGTTTTGCGCGCAAGGCCTTACGAGGCACGCCCTCTTTATTGGCCTTAGACCGTATGCTTGAGGTCGAGTTGAGCGCTGAAAAAGACCAACAGGTCTCGAGTGCCGTTCAGGACATCGTTGATGAGGCATTGACCAAAGAGGTGGCTGCCGGTGCTGATCTAGAGTTATTGCGCCGGTTGATTCATAAGCATACCCAGCGATTGGACCGCTATGCTTGTCAGGAATGTGGTTTTGAGGCGCGTACTTATTATTGGCAATGCCCCGGTTGTAATCATTGGGAGAGTTATCCGCCATTGTTGTTAGAGGAGCATCCATGAGGTCTTTCCCTGACCGAGAGGCGCAAAAAGTTAAGGTTTTAATTATTGGCGACGTGATGCTGGATCGTTATTGGTTTGGCCAGGTCGAGCGCATTTCCCCCGAAGCTCCAGTGCCCGTGGTCCATGTGGTTCGTGCAGAGGATCGTTTAGGGGGCGCTGCCAACGTTGCCCGTAACGTCGTTGCGCTGGGGGCGCAAGCAACCTTGATTGGCTTGGTGGGTGATGATCAGGATGGCCAAATCACTCGTGAGCTACTACAAGGTGAGGGGATTCACGAGCAAATGATCACCGATGCCCAGCGGCCCACCACACTCAAGTTGCGCGTCATCGGTCGTCAGCAGCAATTAATCCGAGTTGATTTTGAGCAGGATCCCAGCCCAGCTGCGCTGGGCAATGTACAGCAACGTATGAAAGAACAGCTCAGAGGGCACGATATTGTGGTGCTTTCGGATTACGCTAAAGGCGCACTCAAAGAGGTGCAGCAACTCATTCAAATAGCACGTCAGGAAAATATTCCTATTTTGGTTGACCCCAAAGGGGATGACTATCAACGCTATCAGGGGGCCAGTTTGCTTACCCCTAATCGTGATGAGGTACGCGAGGCAGTAGGGCGCTGGCATTCTGAGTCCGAGCTCGAGACACGTGCTCAGCAATTGCGTCAGCGCCTACAACTCGAGGCGCTGCTGATCACGCGCTCGGAGCAGGGAATGACTATTTATTTAGACAGTGCGCGTCACCATGTGGATGCACAAGCCAAAGAGGTTTTTGATGTCTCGGGTGCGGGTGATACGGTGCTGGCCACTTTGGCGGTGGCCAAAGGGGCAGGTTTAGATTGGGTAGAGGCCATGTACTGGGCCAATCGGGCTGGTGGAATTGTAGTGGGTAAATTAGGCACCTCTGTGGTGACCGCCCAAGAGTTGCGATAAAGGGGATAAAAATGTTTATTGTCACGGGTGGCGCTGGTTTTATCGGCAGCAATATCGTCAAAGGTTTAAATGAACGCGGTATTACAGATATATTGGTCGTTGATGACTTGCAGCAGGGCGAAAAATTTAAAAACCTGGTGCACTGTGAAATTGCTGACTATATAGACAAGGATGTGTTTCGCGAGTTAGTGCGAAAGCGGGCATTGCCTGCCATCACTGCCATCTTCCATCAGGGGGCGTGCTCTGACACCACCGAGCAAGATGGCCGTTACATGATGGATAATAACTATCGCGTGACCTTAGAGCTGTTTGAATATAGTCAGGCGACTAAAACTCCCTTTATTTATGCTTCTTCGGCAGCCGTTTATGGGGCAGGCCCAAATTACACTGAGGCACGTGAGCATGAAGCACCCCTCAATGTGTACGGTTATTCCAAATTTCTTTTTGACCAAATACTGCGCCGCCATTTAAAAGAGCTCACAGCGCCGGTCGTCGGGTTGCGCTATTTTAATGTGTACGGTCCAAACGAGCAGCACAAGGGGCGTATGGCTTCTGTGGCATTGCACAATATGATGCAGTATGAAAAAGAGGGCTTTGTCCGCCTTTTTGGCGGGTGGGACGGTTATGCAGCTGGAGAGCAGGCACGTGATTTTATTGCTGTCGATGATGCTGTGCGCGTGAATTTATTTTTCTTGGATAACCCACAACTGTCCGGCATTTATAATTGCGGCACAGGACGTGCTCAACCATTCAATGACATCGCCAAAACAGTTGTCAATACGATGCGCGCCTTGCGTGGTGAGCCTGCTTTAGACTTGCAAGCCATGGTTGACCAAGAGTTGCTGCGCTATATCCCCTTCCCGGATGACCTCAAGGGCCGTTACCAAAGCCATACCCAAGCTGATCTCAGCCATTTACGTGCTGCGGGCTATACCGATGAGTTTGCAACGGTAGAGCAGGGGGTAGAGCATTATGTGCGTGCGCTATATGACACCCAGAAAGGATAAAAGCAGCCTAGTCTAAGTATCCCTTTCCTCTAGAAAACTGCCGGTGGGCAGCACACAATAAACATGGATGGTTTGATGCAGTCGCCAAGAATGGCCTGCGCACTATGAATGTTATTGATGTGTATTTATCAAGGGGGATATTATGTTTAGACAACAACAAAAGGCTGGATTTAAATCTTACCGCTCCGCATTGCGTGGCATCTTACTGCTGAGCTTCTTATTTATCTATACGTTGCCGGTGGTGGCGGTTGATCTGAATCAGGCCAGTCATGCTGAACTACAACGTTTGCCGGGCATTGGTCCTAAAACGGCAGAGACCATTGTCGAAGAGCGTGAGCGGGGTGGGGCTTTTACCTCTTTACAAGATCTGTCTGCTAGAGTGAGAGGGATTGGGCCCAAAAAGCTTGAGGCCTTACAAGAGGCCGGCCTGGTCGCACAGGACCCAGATGCCGAACACGAATGAGTCACCCAATAAATCAGTAGAGTATCTAACTATGAAACCCAGCTATCCAACTGTCGAAGACACTATTGGTCATACCCCTTTGGTGCGCTTGCAGCGCATTCCTTTTCAGGATGGGATAGACGAGAGCAATGTGATTTTGGCCAAGCTCGAGGGCAACAACCCCGCCGGCTCGGTCAAGGATCGTCCTGCCTTATCCATGATTCGGTGTGCCGAAGAACGCGGACAAATTAAACCTGGGGATACGCTCATTGAGGCGACCAGTGGTAATACGGGCATTGCTTTAGCCATGATTGCAGCGGTGCGTGGCTACAAGATGATTCTCATCATGCCTGATAACCTCTCTCTAGAGCGACGTGCTTCAATGACGGCTTACGGGGCTGAGTTGATTCTCACCCCCGAGGAAAAGGGGGGCATGGAGTATGCACGGGATCTGGCCTTGCAAATGCAATCCGAAGGCCGGGGTATTGTGCTTGACCAATTTGCTAATTTTGATAACCCGCAGGCGCATATAGACGGCACTGGGGTTGAAATTTGGCAGCAAACCCAAGGGCAGGTGACGCACTTTGTGAGTGCGATGGGGACCACGGGCACCATTATGGGGGTGGGCAATTATTTGCGCACAAAAAATCCTCAGGTGCAGGTAGTGGGCGCCCAGCCCGCCGAAGGGGCGCAAATCGCCGGGATACGTAAGTGGCCCGAAGAGTACGCGCCGCAGATTTATGATCCCACCCAAATTGATGCATTTGAATTGATTGGTCAGCAGGAGGCCGAAGATATGGCACGCCGTTTGGCCAGCCAAGAGGGGATTTTTGCGGGCATTTCTTCGGCGGGCGCTTTAATTGCCGCCTTGCGTGTCGCCCAAACAGTGAAAAATGCCACTATTGTGTTTATCGTCTGCGATCGAGGCGACCGGTATTTGTCCACCGGGGTATTCAATCCATAACCAGCACTGCTGCGCAGGTTACATCGCCGCTGGTTGTGCCCATAGAGAACAGCTTTGGCGCTGATAATGGCGCCGCTCTAGGGCACAGGCAAGATCTGCAACCGCGCTGGCGTAAAAATAGCTGCGATTATATTCTGTCACCGCAAAAAAATTGGCGGTGGCCAGGCGGTATTCCACAGTGTGGTTGACTTGATCGGGCAAATCAATGAGCCCGAGTTTTTGTTCAGCATAGGCGGTAGGGGGCTCAGGTAAATCCAAGATGCCTTGTAGGTCTGCCCACGCTAAGGTGGGGCTGAGTCCACCATCAACATTGGCCGCGATCTGATCATTCGCGGGAATATCCACCTCTATAAAAACGGGCCGTTGGGCCTGCCACCCGTGGTGGTTTAAAAAGTTGGCCACAGACGCTAGGGCATCGGGCACCGAGCGAAATAGGTCGATGTGCCCTTTGTCCTCAGCATCTATTGCCCACTGCTTGATGCTAGTGGGCATAAATTGGGGCAGCCCCATGGCACCGGCAAAAGAACCCCGTGCCGTGCTGGCGTCTAATTTCCCTTGGTAATGTAATTCAATCAAATCCGCCAGTTGATTGCGGAACATCGCGGCCCGTTCAGGCCGCTCAGGGTCAGGATACCCAAACCCCAAATTTGCTAGGGCATTGAGTACGCTAAAGTCACCCATATAGCCGCCGTAGATGGTTTCAACGCCAATAATGGCGACCAAAATAGAGGCTGGGACCTGGTAGTGCCGAGCGGTTTCCTCGATGCTGTCTTGGTGTTGCTGCCAAAAGCTTAGCCCTTGGTCGATGCGCGTTTTGTCTGTAAAGCGCTCTCTATAGGCGGTCCAACTACGTTTGCCCTGCTGTCCTTTAGTTGGGGTCATGAGTTGAATGACTTGGGGCTCATATCTAATTTGCTGGAGGAGCTCTTCTACCATCGGGTAGGGCAGGCGCCTTTGCTCTGTTAGGTGGAGTGCCCATTGCTTGAGATAGGGGCTCAGCTGGCCATCTTCTTGCACAAAATCTTGCCGAAAAGGTACAAAGAGTGGACTATTTTTTGGTTTATTTGGGGCGGCATTTAGAGGTTGGGCTGTTTCTGGTGTCGACTTTTGTGTGCGCGTGCGAGCCGAGGTTTTATTTTTCTTATCAGTGCCCTCGCTCATTTGGGCGGCTACACTCGTCGCTGGGGCAGAGAGACTCTCTGATTGGGCGGTCTGAGTGGGGGTGCTGCAGGCAGCAAACAAGCAGGTGCCGAGCGATAGGATAATGCGCGAAAGGGTCAGCCACATGATTCGATGCTATCTCTAGGGGTGAAATTAGAAAGTATCAGCGATTTGAGGTTGGGGTTCAAGGGCTCTTATAAATGTTTTTGTTTTAATTCGTAGCGCCCTAGAGTACGTAGGCTGAGTAATTTTATAGGGGTTAGCCCTGTGAAAGCGATGCAATTTGTTATACTGTAGGCCGTATTTAAGTGGCTAAAGGGTCTTGGGGTTGGTGCAACAGACCATCGATTCAAATCTCTTTTTAGCCTTGCTTGTTTGAAAGTTTCTAGCTTTTGGAGAGAACCGGATGAAGGTTTTAGTACCCGTCAAACGCGTTGTGGATCACAACGTCAAGATCCGCGTAAAGTCAGATCAAACGGGGGTTGATACCGACAATGTCAAAATGTCCATGAACCCCTTTGATGAAATTGCTGTTGAAGAGGCCGTCCGTCTCAAAGAGAAAGGATTGGTCAGCGAAATTATCGCTGTTTCTTGCGGTGCCAAGCCCGTGCAGGAAACCTTACGTACCGCAATGGCAATTGGCGCAGATCGCTCAATTCACGTCGATACAGAAGCTGAATTACAGCCTTTGGCCGTTGCCAAGCTGTTAAAAGCACTGGTTGAAAAAGAGGAGCCTGGCCTAGTGATCATGGGCAAGCAGGCGATTGATGACGACGCCAACCAAACTGGGCAAATGCTGGCTGCTTTGCTGGATTGGGCACAGGCCACCTTTGCCAGCGAGATCACGCTTGAGGATCAAAAGGCCCAAGTGACGCGTGAGATTGATGGGGGTCTAGAGACTTTAGAGATCAATCTGCCCGCCATTGTGACCACAGACCTGCGTCTTAACGAGCCACGCTATGTCACCTTGCCTAATATCATGCGCGCCAAGAAAAAGCCGCTTGATACCATCACGCCCGAGGAATTATCCGTGGACGTTACCCCCCGTCTCAAAACCCAAAAGGTTACCGAGCCGCCAGTACGTCAAGCTGGGGTCATCGTTGAGGATGTCGCCACATTGGTTGAAAAACTAAAGAACGAAGCAAAGGTAATTTAATATGTCCGTATTAGTTATTGCTGAACACGATAATCAAAGCTTGAATGCGGCGACCCTGAATACTGTCGCAGCTGCTCAGAAACTCGATGGTCCTATCCATGTGCTAGTTGCTGGTAAGGGCGCCCAAGCCGTTGCTGATGAGGCGGCCAAAGTGGCTGGGGTTGAAAAGGTTTTTCTGGCCGAGGGTGATGGATTAGAGCATGGCTTGGCAGAAAATGTTTCCAAGCAGGTGCTGGCCCTTGCTGATGCCTATCAGCATATTTTGTTCCCTTCCACAACTTTTGGGAAAAACGTTGCACCACGCGTCGCTGCTTTGCTCGATGTTGCACAGGTTTCTGATGTTACCGAGGTGTTAGCGGCCGACACGTTTACACACCCCGTTTATGCCGGTAATGCCTTAGAGACCGTGCAATGTGTCGACGACAAGGTGGTGCTGACCGTGCGCACGACCGCATTTGATGCAGTGGCTGCCGAGGGCGGCACAGCGGACGTTGAGAGCATTGATGCCGTCGCTGATAGCGGCTTGAGCCGTTTTGTAGGTCGCGAGA
>JAJYTK010000056.1 GCA_021793095.1 Pseudomonadota bacterium | reverse complement strand
TCATTCCTTATATATAATCTGTAGACTGCAAGGGGAAGCATGGCTAGCTTCCCCTTGTAGTTCAAGCTTCTAATTTACAGATTGTGGCGAATGCGGAAATTTCAAGAGCCCTCTTTTTAAGTACAGCTGATCGGCACTGGCCATGCACTCAAGCGGCAACATGATCACCAGAGGGAGCAGGCTCTTGTCGGCCATCTTGATAAACAAGTCGGGGGGTTTCCGTGCCATTAACCGCCTGAGCGGTCAATATAACTTTGACTACCCCCTCGAGTGAGGGTAGCTCATACATGGTTTCTAATAATGCTTTTTCAATAATGGAACGTAAACCACGTGCCCCAGTGCGGCGCTCAATGGCCGCTTGAGCCATCGCATGTAAAGCACCAGGCTCGACCTCGAGCTCAACCTCTTCGAGAGAAAAGAGTTTTTGGAACTGCTTAACTAAAGCGTTCTTGGGCTCACTGAGAATACGCACTAAAGCCTGCTCATCCAGCTCTTGGAGCGTCGCAATCACGGGCAAGCGGCCAACCAGCTCGGGGATCAAACCAAATTTAATGAGGTCCTCGGGCTCAACCTCGGTAAATAGCTCGCCCACGCCACGATCTGATTTCGCATGGACTGCGGCTGAAAAGCCGATGCCGGATTTTTCCGTACGCTCTTGAATAATCTTTTCGAGGCCAGCAAATGCACCCCCCACCACAAACAATATATTGGTGGTATCAATCTGTACAAAGTCTTGATTGGGGTGTTTTCTACCGCCTTGGGGGGGCACCGAGGCAACCGTACCCTCGATCATCTTGAGCAGCGCCTGTTGGACACCCTCGCCCGAAACATCACGGGTAATCGATGGGTTATCCCCTTTGCGCGCAATTTTGTCTATCTCGTCGATAAATACAATGGCCCGCTGCGCTTTATCTACATCGTACTCGCAGGCCTGCAGTAATTTTTGAATAATGTTTTCAACGTCTTCACCGACATAACCCGCCTCGGTCAACGTGGTCGCATCAGCCATGACAAAGGGCACATCCAGCAGACGCGCCAAGGTCTGGGCCAATAAGGTTTTGCCCGAACCCGTGGGGCCAATCAAAAGGATATTACTTTTGGTCAGCTCAACCTCGTCATCCTCAAGGCCTAAAAACTGTATGCGCTTGTAGTGGTTGTAGACTGCCACTGAAAGATTGCGCTTGGGTTCCTCTTGACCGATGACGTACTCATCTAGAAAAGCCTTGATCTCTTTGGGGGTAGGCAGTTCGTTTTTTAAGGTATCACGCGCCTCCTCTAAAATTTGATCCTGGATGATTTCTGCACACAAGGTGATGCATTCATCACAAATATAGACCGCATCTGGCCCAGAGATGAGCTTATCTACCTCGTCTTTTGACTTGTTGCAAAAGGAGCAGTGCAGGGTTTTATCGGCAGCCGTTTTTTCAGACATAATACTCTTTTAATGTAAAACCACACCGCTAAAATAAAACTAGATGACGAGCATCCAAGCGGCGCCCAGATGAACATATCACCTGGGCTAAGCCTGCTTATTCACTGTCAGAGCGATGTGTAAGGACCTTATCGATCAAGCCGTATTCGACAGCCTGTTCGGCGGACATGAAACGGTCGCGCTCGGTATCCAAGGCAATCTGTTCCACCGTTTGATGGGTGTTATCTGCCAAAATTTGATTTAAGCGCTCGCGCAATTCTAGGATCTCGCGGGCATGGATCTCGATATCAGAGGCCTGCCCTTGGGCCCCGCCAGAAGGCTGGTGAATCATAATGCGGGAATTAGGCAAAGCATAACGCTTGTCCTTGTCACCTGCAGCAAGCAAGAAGGCACCCATACTCGCAGCCATACCGGTACACAAGGTAGACACCTGTGGCTGGACGAACTGCATCGTGTCATAGATGGCCATGCCCGCATAGACAGAGCCACCGGGGGAGTTGATATAAAGTGAGATGTCTTTATCGGGGTTTTCAGATTCAAGGAACAACAACTGCGCCACAATCAAGTTGGCAGTATGGTCGCTGACTGGCCCGACTAAAAAGATCACACGCTCGCGCAGTAGACGCGAATAAATATCATAAGAGCGTTCACCGCGCCCTGATTGCTCAATCACGATGGGCACGTAGCCGAGATTACTCGGCGTTACGGACTGCCCACCGTACATTGAGGCATAAAAATCAATAAAACGAGAAGACATTAGTTCCTCTCCATGAGTTGGTCGAATTCCACCTGTTCATCGTTTACTTTAGCATGCTCAAGGATGTGTTGAACAACATTGTCCTCGAGAACGATGGCCTCAACCTCAGCACGGCGCTGGGGCTCAGACAGATAGTAAGTGACCACCTCATCGGGCTGCTCGTAGTTTTGGGCAAACTCTTCGACACGTGCGCGAACCTGCTCATCGGTCGCCTCGAGCTTGGCCTCTTGGACCAACTCGGCAATCAGCAAACCAAGACGAACACGGCGCTCGGCCTCGTCTTTAAAGATCTCAGCAGGTAACTCCATGCTTTCCGCATTGGGAACACCACGCTGTTGTAGCTCATTGCGAGCGGCAGCAATGCGCTGCTGAACCTCGTGATCAATCAAAGCGCTGGGCACGTCAAACTCAACGGCCTTTAATAAAGCCTCCATCACGCTTTGTTTGGTCAGATTTTGAGTGCGCGCTTTGACCTCGCGGTTAACATTATCGCGGATCTCTTGCTTTAGTGCCTCAACATCGCCGTCCTCTTGGCCTAGCTGCTTTGCCATTTCCTCATCAAACTCGGGGAGCTTGACCTCGGCAACCTCGCTGACCTTGATTTCGAATTCGGCAGTTTTACCAGCGACCTCTTCACCACCGTAATCTTCGGGGAAATTGAGTTCAAAGGTTTTCTCTTCACCTGCCTTCATACCCAAGGCGGCCTCTTCGAACTCGGGCAACATACGGCCCTCGCCTAATACAAAAGAAAAGCCCTCGGCACTGCCACCGTCAAAAGCCTCACCTTCGATTTTGCCCACAAAATCTAAAGTCACGCGATCCCCATTTTGGGCCTCACGGTCCTCGCGGGGCTCGTATTCGGCGCGCTGTTGACGCAGCACATCAATGGTTTTCTCGAGCTCAGCATCGCCGACCTCGGTGACAGAACGGGTAACCTCAAGCTCACCCAGCTCGGGAAGCTCGATCTCAGGGTACACCTCAAAGGTAGCGTAAAACGCGAGTGTCTCGTCGTTGGTGGCCTCTTCGTTGCTTTCAATGCTAGGCGAACCAGCAATACGTAGACCTGTCTCACGAGCAGCCTCGTCAAAGGATTTGGCCAATTCGCTATTAATCACATCGTAACGAATACCAGGACCATGACGACGCTCGATCACAGAGAGCGGGGCCTTTCCGGGACGAAAGCCTTGGATTTTTGCGGTGCGCGCAACCTGCCTCAATTGCGCCTGCACTTCTTTTTCAACATCGGCAACCGAAATCTCTAAATTGATTCGGCGCCCTAAACCGTCTAGAACTTCAACCTCGGGCTGCATGTGTGACCTTATTCCGTAAAAAAATTAGAGTAACTGGTTATTTTACCGAAAAACGCACTAAAAAACCTAGTGAATTCCACATAACCACTCAAAACACCAAACCATAACACAAACTGTGGTATTTTACCCCTGACTTGCAATTATATATAGTGGGATCTATAATTTTCTTTTTTGCGAACGTGGCGGAATTGGTAGACGCACCAGATTTAGGTTCTGGCGCCGAGAGGTGTGAGAGTTCGAGTCTCTCCGTTCGCACCAGATTCTGAAAACCGTTGAAAACATAGGCTCAAAACCTTTGATTTTCAACGGTTTTTTTATTTGTCTGAAAGCTATTGATGCCATAGAATCAAATTTTATGAGCAACTGCACCCACCCCCTTCTAAATCCACTTCTATAAACCCCATTCGATTCCCAATAAAAAAACCTGCTTATGGCGGGCATTAAGTATTAAAAACTCACGCTTCGGCATGCTCGTTGTGTATAATTACACAATGAATAGCAAAGACCTTATCAGACAACTCAAAGAGGATGGTTGGTACTTGGTCTATACCGTAGGCTCACACCACCAGTTCAAGCACCCAACCAAAAAGGGCAAGGTCACTGTTCCACATCCCAAAAAAGACCTGCCCATCGGTACAGTACGCAACATATTAAGACAAGCAAGCCTAAGATAAAGCGAGAGGATATGAAAAAGCTATACCCAATCTATGTACACAAAGATGAAGGGAGCGCTTACGGTGCTATCTTTCCAGACATCCCTGGCTGCTTTGCCGCTGCCGATGCTATTGATGCCCTGCCCCGAGCAGCGCAAGAAGCTGTGGAGGCTCACTTTGGCGCTGATGACGAGCCCATCCCTAACCCCAGCTCCCCCGATGCATGGAATGGCCATGAAGACTACTCAAAAGATGGGTTCTGGATGATGGTCGACATCAACTTATCCAAAGTCCGCCCCCGCTCTAAGCGCATCAACATCAGCATGCCAGAAGAACTAATAGAGCGCATTGATAGAGCAGCCCAATCGCGTGGGCAAAGCCGCTCGGCTTTCCTTGCCAGCGCCGCAGAACGTGAGATGAGTGAGGCATAAAGACCAACGCGTAAAGCGCTACCAATTAAGGTAAATCATTCAACAAACCCCGCCATGAGCGGGGTTTATTTATTTTAATTATAGATGAACAATCTATTTAATAAATGATTTTGCCATCTCCTGCCATTTGGGCATACTCATCTTCAAAAAAGAATTTATCCTCGCCAAAGGCAGGTTTGAGATCATTGAGCCAAGTCGCTTCAGGATCATATTTAGCAAAAAATGGTCTTTGTACCCAATCTGGGTTACGCCCTTGAATAAAGCGCAATACAAACACCTTTTCCCCTTGTATTTCGGTGATGCCTTGTATCTCTACCTTGCCTGGGCCGGCACTCATCGATGGACCGCGTGCGGTACGTGCTAAACCAGACACCTGCTGAATGGCTTTTTGGTAAACCTCATGGGTGCGTGCCAAAGGCAGTTCAAAATAGCGCTTAGCACCGGTATCGCGCTCTACAAACATATAGTACGGGATAATTCCCAGTTGTACCTGTTCACGCCACATACGCACCCATACATCAGGATCATTATTGATGTGATTAATCAGTGGTGCTTGCGCTCTAATCACCACCCCTGCATCGCGTAAACGACGTATGGCCTCACGCACGATGGGTGTCTGCATCTCTTGCCAGTGGTTGAAATGCGCCATTAACGCAATATGTTTGCCATGCTTGACCAATTTCTCAAGCAAGCGGAGCAAATCATCTGCGTCCTCATCCGTCACATAGCGCTGCGGCCAAAAGGTCAGTGATTTGGTCCCGATGCGGATCGTTTGTACATGATCCAGCTCAGGCGTTAAAAAGGGCTCTAAATAATTTTCCCAATGACGCGTACGCATGACCATTGGGTCGCCGCCCGTGAAAAGCAGATCAGTCACCTCTGGCTCATTTTTTAAATAGCCATGCAGTTTTTCCGCCTCATGAGAGGCAAATCGTAGCTCGGTATTACCGACAAACTGAGCCCAGCGGAAACAGAAGGTGCAATAACTATGACAGACCTGACCCTGGCTAGGGAAAAACAACACGGTTTCACGGTACTTGTGCTGCATTCCGCCCAAGGGCTCACCCTCAAACACAGGGACGTTCATTTCTTGTTGCCCCGCTGGGTGTGGGTTTAAATACCCATGAATCTCACTGGCCAGCTGAGTGATTTCTTTACGATCAGCCCCGCGTTTAATCAAATCTGCCATCCGATCGTAATCCTCAGGGGCAATCATGCCACGCTGAGGAAAAGTCAATTGAAAAACAGGATCATTCGGCACATTATCCCAGTTGATCAGCTCTTGAATGACATATTCATTAACGCGGAATGGCAATACATTCGCCACCACCTCTATTTCAAAGCGCTGCTCAGGGCTGAGCCTCTTGAGTGGCTCAATTTTGTCAAACTGGCGTTGTGTATACACCTTATACCGCGTGACCTGAGTCAAAGCTTGGGCATCCGCTAAGGATTTATCCTGCGTCACCGCAGATTCTTGCATAGTAACAGTCATAGAATACCTCTCTTCAAAACATCAATGGTTAGGCGCCATTCTGTTTTTTTTCATGGCTCATTGACGCACTACAGTTTTTCTATCTTTTGTTTATCGCTGTAGAAATAAACGACGCATTTTCATGCGCACTTTCACTCAATCAGAGTAGAACTGTGCATGTGCACAGGGGTGTGTTTCGGTAGCGACCCATGCTAACACATAATGAAGTTATTATGAACACTACTTCAAGAGACACCAAACGTTTCATTTGGGTCGTTTATTTCAACACGCCCAAATCAACAAATGTTGTTTGGCTCCCAGACTATGTTTGCTGGGACAAGGCAGCGTATAATGCAGCATTTAAAGCACTTTGAGCGGCAGTTTTTTATTTTTTTATGAACAAGGATCGTCATGGCTGCATCCATTTTCCCCGACGTACAACAAGCGGCTCGTGAGTTTCAAACCCTGCGCGATATCTTACGTTGGGCAGTTTCCCTCTTTAATGAACACGACATCAGCTTTGGCCAAGGCACTGATAACCCTTGGGATGAGGCCGTATATCTGAGCCTCTCAGCACTCAAACTGCCCATTGATTTACTCGAAC
>JAJYTK010000055.1 GCA_021793095.1 Pseudomonadota bacterium | reverse complement strand
ACAAAGCAGAACCCTGAGCTGCCTGCTGCTCAAAACCCATCGCTAAAACCAAAAAAGGGATCGCTAATAAGCCTCCACCGATGCCTACTACCCCCCCGAGAAAGCCAATCAAGGCCCCCACTGCTAAAAGCAGTACCACAGTAACCACCACGCTCAATTAACGACTCCCCTGCTCACGAATAAAGGCAATGGCCTGATCCACACGTTGCACAGCAATAATCTCTAGCCCCTCAATGGGCGTTTTAGGAGCATTGGCGCGCGGGATCACCGCCTGTTTAAAACCTAATTTAGCGGCCTCACGCAACCGCTCTTGGCCTCGCGGAGCGGGGCGAATCTCGCCCGCTAACCCCACCTCACCAAACACCATCAAACCGCGCGGCACCGCACGATCAGTCAGCGACGACACGATGGCAAACAAAACTGCCAAATCAGCCGCCGGCTCGCTAATGCGTACACCACCCACCGCATTAATAAATACATCTTGATCAAAACTAGCCACCCCCGCATGCCGGTGCAATACGGCCAACAGCATGGCCAACCGACTGGACTCAAGGCCCACCGACAAACGGCGAGGATTAGGCACATGCGCCGTATCCACCAACGCCTGAATTTCAACCAATAGCGGACGCGTCCCTTCTAGGGTAGCCACCACACAACTACCCGGAACCTGCTCGGCATGACGGGATAAAAACAATGCCGAGGGATTATTGACCCCTCTCAGGCCTTTGTCAGTCATGGCAAACACGCCCAATTCGTTAATCGCACCAAAACGATTTTTAATGGCACGAATCAATCGAAAAGAGGAATGGGTATCCCCCTCAAAATATAAAACCGTATCGACAATATGCTCTAAGACGCGCGGTCCGGCCAAAGCGCCATCTTTGGTCACATGCCCAATAAACACCATGGTCATGCCGTATTGCTTAGCGATTCGAGTGAGCTGGGCAGCACATTCGCGCACCTGAGAAACAGAACCCGGGGCAGCGCTTAGCTGACTCGAGTACAAGGTTTGAATAGAATCAATAATCACCACCTCGGGGCGGCGCTCTTTCAAGGTCGCAATGATGTGCTCCAGGCGAATTTCAGCCTGCAAATGCACCTGCTCAGTGGGCAATGCCAAACGTTGCGCACGCAATGCCACCTGCTGCGCAGACTCTTCGCCGGTCACGTAAAGCACCGGCCACTGACTGGCCATACTGCTGACCGTTTGCAAAAGCAAAGTAGATTTGCCCACACCGGGATCGCCCCCGATTAAAATCACCCCCCCGGCAACCATACCACCCCCCAAGGCCCGATCTAGCTCGGGCAAGCCCGTCAGCCGACGCTGCACCTCTTGGGCTTGTATCTGGGCGAGATTTTGAACCTCGCTGGTACCGGCCAAGGCGGCAAAACGGTGGCCATCTGCCTCATCGGGCAGTACCTCTTGTTCTTCGATGGTATTCCACTCGCCACACTGAGGGCAGCGCCCCTCCCAACGGGGATGTTGAGCGTCACAAGCGGTGCAAACAAAAATATTACGTTCTTTTCTTTTGAGGGAGCGTTGAGACATCACCATAACTGCCAAAAAATTTACCGACCGGCCAAAGAGCCCCCGCCATCCACCCCCAGTGCCTGACCGGTGATATAGCGGGCCTCATCAGCAAGAAAAAAGAGCACGGCATAGGCCACCTCATCGGGTTGGGCAAAACGCCCCATCGGGATGGACGATAAGGCGCGGCGTTCTATATCGCTGCCCTCGGGATGGCCGTCACGAAATAAAATAGTTTCCGTAGGTCCAGGAGACACGGCATTCACCGTAATTCCATACGATGCCAACTCTAGCGCCCATGAATAGGTGCAACCTAATAAAGCACTCTTGGCCGCGCTGTAGCTGGTGCGGTCATAAGCGCCATGCACCACCCGACTGCATATATTGACGATACGCCCTGCCTGGCGCGCCTTCATCGCGGGTATAAAAGCCTGCGTCACCTGTACTGCGGCGCGCACATTTAGATCATACACCTCGTATAAGGCACTCAGATCAACCTCACCCAATGCCTGTGGTCGCACCACGCCGACATTATTAACAATCGCATCAACAGGGTATTTTTCTCGGATGACCCGCAACACCTCTTCGGTCTCGCCTGCATCAGCCAAATCACAGGCATATAAATAACCGGGAAAATCTATATCTTGTGTATTGCGCGCAATACCCACAACATGCGCCCCACGATCCGCCAACTGTTGACTGATCGCCCAGCCAATCCCTTTGGTGGCGCCGGTCACTAATACACATTTATTTTTCATCGTTATCCTCCTGATGGGTAGTCGTGGATGAATCAACAACACGGGGAACACGTGCCGTCACCGCAGTTAAAAGCTCGTAGCCAATAGTGCCGGCCGATTGGGCCACCTCATCTACCGAAGGCCCGCCCGCCCCCCACAATACCACCTGGCTACCCACACCCGCGGCCGGTAGGTCAGTGATATCTACAGTCAACATATCCATCGATACACGTCCAACCAAACGGGTACGCTGCCCATCCACGGTCACCGGGGTGCCAGATGGCGCATGCCGTGGGTAGCCATCTGCATAGCCGCAGGCCACCACCCCAACCCGCAAAGCACGCTCAGCCTCAAAAGTATGGCCGTAGCCGACCCCTTCACCCGGCTGCACCCGCTGCACACTAATGATGCCTGCGGAAAGGGTTTGTGCCGGACGCAATCCATAATCAGCCGCTGCCTCTTCATCAAATGGAGAAGCCCCATACAAGCAAATGCCAGGACGCACCCATTGCTCTGTGGCGGGTAAATGAGATTGCAGGCTGGTGTTTAAGGTGGCAGCCGAGTTACAGACACTAAAGGGCGCCACCGGTGCAGGGTTGAGCTGCTGAAAACGTTCGATCTGGGCAAGCGTCTGGGCAGTAGAACTGTCTGCCCGCGCAAAATGAGTCATCGTCCCCAAAAAGCGCACCACCCGCTGTTGCTGCAAGGCCCGTAGCGCATGCCAAGCCTCCTCTACCGCGGCACCGGCAAAGCCCAATCGATGCATCCCCGTGTTGATCTTTAAATAAGTACTGATGGGGCGTGCTGGTGAAAATTGCTGTAAGGCCTGCAGTTGTGCGACCTCATGCACTACAATGCTCAAGTCATAGCGTGCCACCAAATCAAGGTCATCGGCGCTAAAAAAACCCTCTAAGAGTAAAATGGGTTTCGTCCAGCCCAATTCACGGCATCGTATGGCCTCATTAAAATCCAGCATGGCCAAGCCATCTGCCTGCGCAAAGGCCTGCACCCCCAAATCAATGCCGTGACCGTATGCATTCGCCTTGATCACTGCCCAAATATACGGAGAGGGTCGCTGTAATTGTGTACTCACCGTTTGTAATCGATGACGCACCACCGCTAAATTATGCGTTAGTGCTGCAGGCGAAAGCCGTAACTGTATTGGTCGTGGCATGGCATCCCTCAGTTTTGTTTAATTCGTTATTATTACGTAGTTTATACACTTTAGCAGAAACCCTTACAGCCACCTCTATGCCCATTGATCACTACGAGAACTTTCCTGTCGCATCAGTCTTACTGCCCAAGCGGTTGCGCATCCCCGTACAACACATTTATCGCTTTGCCCGCTGTGCGGACGATGTGGCCGACGAAGGCGATCACAGCGATGACTGGCGCCTCCAAGAGCTCGACCGCTACGCCCAGCAATTAGATCTCATCAACGAGCAACGCATCGAACAAGACGGTCAGCAGCGTCTGCGCCCCATTTTTATGCCCTTGGCCGAAGTCATCACTGCCCATGATTTACCGCTCAAACCCTTTTACGATTTATTGTCTGCCTTTAAGCAAGACGTGCATACCAAGCGTTACGACGATTACCCCAGTCTGTTGGATTATTGCACGCGCTCGGCAGACCCTGTCGGACGCATCCTGCTGCATTTATATCAGGAAAATCGCCCCGACAGTTTGACCATGTCGGATGCCATTTGCACGGGCTTGCAGCTGACCAACTTTTGGCAAGATGTGGCCATTGATTGGCATAAAGATCGGGTCTACATCCCACAACAAGAGCTGCAACGCTTTGGCGTCGACGAAGGGTTCATCGCCCAAGCGGTGGCCGGCGAGGTGCCGTCCACAACCCAGCGTGAGGCTTGGCAGGCCCTGATGCGGCATCAGGTCACGCAAGCTCGCGCATTGCTCAATGCAGGCAAACCACTTTGTCGCCGTTTGCCCGGGCGCCTTAATTTAGAGCTGCGCCTGATCATTCAGGGCGGGTTGCGCATCTTGGAAAAACTGGAACGAGTACAATTCGATGTCTTCAATCATCGCCCGATTATAAAAAAACAAGATAGCCTGCTATTATTTGTGCGAGCCTTACGGAATTAAACGATAACCAACATGACACCAGACGAATACTGCCAAGACAAAGCCGCACGTAGCGGTTCGAGCTTTTATTATGCGTTTTTGTTTTTGCCCCCGGAACGACGACGGGCCATCACTGCCTTGTATGCGTTTTGCCGCGAGGTAGATGACGTCGTTGATGAAACCTCAGAGGCCTCGGTTGCCCGGATGAAACTCGTTTGGTGGCGTGAGCAGCTTGATGCGCTATTTCAGGGTGAGCCCCCCATCCACCCAGTGCTAAAGGCACTTTTACCTCATATTCAGACCTATGATCTGCGCTACCAAGAATTGCTCGCCATCATTGATGGCATGGAAATGGATTTAGACCAAGCGCGCTACCAAAGCTGGGACGATCTAAAAAAATACTGCTGGCACGTGGCCAGCGTCGTCGGTATTTTATCGGCCAAGATTTTTGGTCAAACACAGGCGCAAACCACAGACTATGCCGTGCAACTCGGGTTGGCATTTCAAATGACCAACATTATTCGTGATGTGGGTGACGATGCGCGGCGCGGTCGCATCTATCTGCCGTTGGATGAACTCGATCGCTTTGAGGTACGGCCCCAAGAGATCCTCAATGGCCAATACAGCGATCGATTTGTTGCGCTGATGCGCCATCAAAGTGAACGAGCACACCAATATTACCAACAGGCCGCCCAGTCCCTACCCGAGGTCGATCGCCGTGCCCAACGCCCTGGCCTACTCATGGCGGCCATCTACCACACGCTCTTGTTAGAGATTGACCGCGATCAGTGGGATGTCCTCGACAAGCGCATCAGCCTGACGCCAATACGAAAATTTTGGTTGGCATGGAAAAACTGGGTCACTAACGGGGGCTCATTTCTAAAATCTGTACGCTCATGAGCCGTATTGCCGTCATTGGTGCAGGCTGGGCCGGTGCGGCCTGTGCCTGGCAGCTCAGCCAGCAAGGCCACGAGGTCACTGTATTTGAAAGCAGTCCTACCCTCGGCGGGCGGGCCCGCCGTGTGCAAGCTACTTGGGGCACCATTGATAATGGCCAACATCTATTGATCGGTGCGTACACTCAGACCCTAGAATTAATGACGGCACTCGGTCTGGCCCCCGAGCAGCGTTTTCATCGCCAAGAACTGCGCTTCCAAAGCCTAGACCAAACCTTTAGTTTTGGTTACTGGCCACTGCCCGCCCCTTGGCACCAGCTGGGGGCGATATGGGGCAGCCGCGGATTGGGCTGGAAAGATAAGCTGGCACTGCTAAAACTAATGAGCCATCTCAAAAAGCAACGCTGGCAGCCGCCCGTGGGGCAAACAGTGGCTCAATTATTAACACAATGCGGACAAAGCCCCCTCCTCATCGAACGGCTCTGGCAGCCCTTGTGCATTGCTGCACTTAACACGCCTATCAATGAGGCTTGTGCACAAATTTTTGCCGCCGTTTTGCGCGATAGCCTGGGCTCAGGGCGTCACAGTACCCAGTTATTAATCCCCCTCAAGGACATGACTCAACTATGGGTGCAGCAGGCATTGCAGGACATTCCGTACCACACGGGCACCCCCATTCAGAAACTGCAATACGATGCCCAACAACGGCTGCTTCTTTTCAGTCAAAAGCCCCATCATGCGCTCGCACAACCTTTTGATTGCTGTGTGATTGCCACCCAAGTCCCGCCTGCTGTGCGCCTACTACAATCCCTAGAGACGAGCACCCATGCCCAACAAGAAGTGCTGAGCACACTCAAGGAGATCCGCTTTAATCCCATCGCCACCCTATACCTGCAACCAGAATTCGCATGGACACTACCCACCCCCATGAGCATGCTCTATGAAGATCACGCACGACGACACTATGGGCAATGGGTCTTTAACCACGCTGCACTGCCGACCAGCTTTGCCCAGAACACCATCAGCATTGTCATCAGTGACGCCGCCGCGCTCAAAGCACAAGATAAAGCAACGGTGACGGCTGCACTCATTGAGCAGCTCCAATCGCAATTGCCACGGGGCCAGCACCCGCTGCCGCCCATTGTTGACAGTATGCTCATCACCGAGCAACGAGCCACCTTTTGGGCCTCTCCCCAATTAAAAAGGCCAAAGGCTAATAGCCCTTGGCCCGGTATTTATTTTGCAGCGGATTGGGTAGACTCTGACTACCCCGCCGTACTCGAGGGGGCGGTGCGATCAGGGTTGAGTACTGCAAAACTGATTCACACGGCGCTGTCGGACGCCCCATCAAGGGGATAAACCATCACGCCAGCAATGCATGCTCCTCGATATACTCACGCACCGCTTGAGGCTCGGCATCAACCACAG
>JAJYTK010000054.1 GCA_021793095.1 Pseudomonadota bacterium | reverse complement strand
GGGCCGCGGACCCAGTGATCCCATCGGTGATAATGCCACCGAGGAAGGGCGCGCTCAAAATAGGCGTGTCGAGTTGTACTTGTATATGCCCCAAGAATAACGATGGGTCAGTGCCGATCCGCCCGGACCCTAAGCCCGGGTGAGATCGTCTGGGCTTTTTCGTCGGCTGCGGGGTGCACTACTTTTGTTTATTGTTTTTTAATGCCTCGAGTAACCCTTTGAGTGTTTCTTCCACAATGGCCTGTTCACTTTCTGTGAGGGTGCTGAATGCTTCCGGCCTGAGGGTTTTAAAAGGCCAGTGACCGGCGTGCAGATGCGTTGGCTCGGTCAGTGGTGGATAATAAGAGGGGGGATCTTTGGGACCGCGTCCTTCGGCTAGCCACTGTGGCGATACATCGAGCGCGCGGGCGAGGCTGAGAATTTCGCGCGCGAGTACTCGCGTGCCGTTCTCATAGTTGGAAATGGCACTTTGTGACAGTCGACACAAGGCTGCCAGCTGTTTTTGTGACAGGCCCCGATTGCGACGTAGCTCTTTGAGACGTTGTGGAAAATCATGTGGCACATCATCTATTAAACGATGCAATCACATGACGTTGGTGATATCTTATATCACGATTGTCATATTTGGGCGGCTTTATGTTAATTTTATGTTGAGGAAAGACTAATAATGTTGACACAAATGAGTCCTTTGCTCTATTGGTACACATTTCCAGAGGCCCAGGCTGATAAACCTTCTACCAATCAGCGCGTACAGGCCTTGGAAAATAGTGGTATACAGGCATCGATATTGCACGATTTGATGGCCGTTTATAGCTTGGCTGCTGATCAATTAGAGCATTCGAGTCGGACCATTTTTATTTTACAAGGCGTCCCACATCAGCTGTTTGCTTCCGTTTCTCGATTGCGCACAGCCAACCAAAACGTGGGGATTATTGTGCTTAGCTCGAGTCTGGACGAGCAGTTTATGGTGCAATTACTCCATAGTGGGGTGGACGGTTATGCGCTGAGCGAGGCCTCTGATAGTCTAGTTTTGGCCCTTGTTAATAACGTATGGCGCCGTATTTCTAATTATGCGCGCTTAGAGCTCCTACAGAGTACGCCGTGGACACTAACGTCTCGGGGTTGGGTGCTCATCAGTCCTAGTGGGCAGCGTTTGGATTTGACCACCACAGAGCGTCAGCTCCTGACCGCCTTATTCTCTCAACCTGGGCGTCGGGCTGATCATCAAACATTACTCAGTGCACTGAGCGACACCAGTCAGAGTCCCCAGGGGTCAGGGCAAAATCGCTTGGGGGTGATTATCAGTCGGTTAAAGAAAAAGGCCGACGCGCGCAATATAGAGGTTCCATTGCGCTCGGTGCACCGTTGGGGCTATATGTTTGCAGACGAGATTTATATTGATGACGACAGTTATGTAGAGGCCCTCGAGGGTGCGTCCACAACAGATGATAAATAGAAGATAAGTAGACGCTAAGGTCTTTGTTAGCTGCCTTGTTCAAAGACCATATTGTCGCGGTGCATGAGCTCTGCAGCCGGCATGGTGCCTAATATGTCGGCTATCTTTGTGCTGGGTTGACCCATGATACGGCGGGTGTCTGTGCTTGAATAGTTAATGAGCCCTCGGCCGTATTCTACGCCGTGCTGATCAACACAGGCGACCACATCGCCGCGCTCAAAATCACCCTCTACATTGATCACCCCGATAGCCAAGAGGCTTTTGTGCCCTTTGGTCAAGGCATTGATTGCCCCCTCATCCAAGGTCACCCGGCCGCGCACGCGCAGATGATCAACCAACCAACGCTCGCGGGCTGAGCGCAATGGCAGGCTGGCTCGTAATTCTGTGCCAATACGTTCACCGGCGGCCAAGCGAGTCAGTACGCCGGGGGCATTGCCAGAGGCGATCACGGTATGCCCCCCGCTGTTGGCTGCACGTTTGGCGGCCAGTACCTTGGTCAGCATCCCACCGGTGCCGATAGCGCTGCCTGCCCCCCCGGCCATCTCTTCGAGTGCGGGTTCTCCTGCGCAGGCCTGCCCAATGAGCTGGGCATTGGGATTGCTGCGCGGATCGGCATCGTACAAACCTTTTTGGTCGGTGAGGATAATCAACACCTCGGCCTCGATGAGGTTGGTGACCAGGGCCCCTAGGGTATCGTTGTCCCCCAAGGCAATTTCATCGGTCACCACCGTATCATTTTCATTAACGATGGGCACCACACCGAGTTGCAGCAGGGTAAATAGGGTGCTGCGTGCATTTAAATAGCGACGTCTATCAGTGAGATCCTCATGGGTGAGTAAAATCTGCGCCGTGCGGATACCATGCTGTGAAAAAACCTGCTCATAGGCTTGTATCAGGCCCATCTGGCCCACGGCAGCTGCTGCCTGAAGCTCATTCATAGCAGAGGGGCGTCGTGTCCAGCCGAGACGGCTAATGCCCTCGGCAATCGCGCCGCTAGAAACCAATACTATTTGTTTATTTTGTTGGTGTAGTTGAGCAATTTGACTGCCCCATTGATTCACCGCCTCATGGTCTAGACCTTGGCCTTGGTTGGTCACTAAAGAAGAGCCAACCTTGATGACAAGGCGTTTGGCAGTGCGCACCACAGAAGAATCATTGATGGACATAGGTAATGCTTATTCAATATTTTGGCGTTTAGGGTCAAATCGAGGGTCATCACGATCGGGCGTGTCGGCGATACCGTCCTCGATATCACGTTGGGTGTCGAGCCATTGCTGGATGTCGTACATCAGCTGTTGGGTGCCGTGACCAGTCAGCGCAGAAATACCATAAACAGGGGCTTGCCAATCTAATGCATCACAGATGGCAGTGGTGAGTGCTTTGGGATCAGGCACCATATCTATTTTATTGAGTACCAGCCAGCGGGGCTTTTGGTAGAGCTTGGGGTTGTAGTTGCGCAGCTCTTGCTCGATATCGCGGATGTCTTGGACGTTTTTTTCTACAGGGTCGATACTATCATCAAAGGTGCTGACATCCACCATGTGTAGGAGCAGGTTGGTACGCGATAAGTGACGTAAAAACTGATGCCCCAAACCCACCCCATCGGCCGCCCCTAAAATCAAACCGGGTAGGTCGGCCAGCACAAAGCTATGGGCGGGTGAGGTGCGTACCACCCCCAGATGGGGCTGCAGGGTGGTAAACGGATAGTCGGCAATACGCGGCCGCGCGTTGGATACCTGATTGATGAGCGTGGATTTACCGGCGTTGGGAAGCCCTAACAACCCCACGTCTGCGAGGACCTTGAGCTCAAGACGAAGCTTGCGATGCTCACCCTTGTCACCGACCGTAAACTGACGCGGGGTACGATTGATGCTGCTCTTAAAATTGAGGTTGCCCAACCCACCTGAACCGCCTTGGGCGAGGGTGACGCGCTGGCCATCCTCGGTGAGGTCAAAGAGCAAATCGCCCGTGTCCAGATCATAAATGCTGGTGCCAATAGGCATGCGCAGTGTGATATCTGCACCCGAGGCACCAAACTGATCGCGTCCGCGCCCGTGCTCGCCGTTGGGTGCACGATGGATGCGGGCATAGCGAAAGTCCATCAAGGTATTGATGTTTCGGTCTGCGACAGCGTAGATGTTGCCACCACGGCCGCCATTGCCACCATCTGGGCCCCCTTTGGGGATAAAACGCTCGCGGCGAAAGCTGGCGACGCCGTTTCCGCCGTTGCCAGCAATGACTTCAATCGTGGTTTCATCAACAAATTTCATGGTGTGATTCCGCAACCCAAAGGTAAATAAAGATGCTGTGGATAAACAGGCTTTATTGTAAAACAAAAAGCCCTGCCAGCGGGCAGGGCTTTGGGATGTAGGTCGTGTATGAGAACCTATTCGGAAGCGATGACCGATACGGTGCGCTTGTTTTTGGGGCCATTGATGCTAAATTTCACATGCCCATCAACAAGTGCGTAGAGTGTGTGGTCTTTGCCCAGGCCCACATTGGTACCGGCGTGGAATTTGGTGCCGCGCTGACGCACGATGATTGCGCCTGCGGAAATATTTTGACCACCAAAGACCTTGACACCCAGGCGTTTTGCCTGTGAATCGCGTCCGTTTCGCGTAGAGCCGCCGCCTTTCTTTTGTGCCATGAGAGAGCTCCTGTTTAATCAGAACACATTAAATGGCCTGCTTAGGCCTCGACCGCGTCGATACGCAGCTCTGTGTAGTTTTGGCGATGTCCTTGGGTACGACGATAGCCTTTACGACGACGCATCTTGAATACCTTGATCTTTTTGTGCCGACCTTGTGCAAGAATGGTCGCCTTGACTACTGCACCCGAAACATAGGGGGTACCCACCTTGATGGTGTCGCCCTCGCCAACGGATAGCACTTGGTCTAGCGTGATCTCTTGCCCAATGTCTGCAGGTATCTGTTCTACTTTCAATTTCTGGCCAGGGCTAACGCGATATTGCTTACCCCCAGTTTTTATGACCGCATACATGGGTTGATTTCCTTAAAAACTAAGTTCAAGTTTAAAAACAAACTATAAGCGGACAATTTTAACCCGCAACAGGAAAAAATAGCAAGAACAACGACTAAGAGCGGTAATCTGCATTAATGCTGACGTAATCATGCGACATATCACAGGTATAAACGGTTTCGCTGTGTTTGCCACGGTCAAGGGCGACCCGTACTGTGATTTCGCTGCTTTGCATGACACGTTTGCCGTCAGCCTCGATGTAGTCGGGATGGCGGCCTCCATCCGTGGCGACCAACACATCACCCAGCCAGAGTTTAATTTTATTGACCTCGAGATCGTCAATGCCGGCATAGCCAATGGCGCATAGAATACGGCCTAAATTGGGGTCAGAGGCATAAAAGGCGGTCTTAACCAGCGGCGAGTGGGCGATGGCATGGGCGATTTTGAGTGCCTCAGTGGCGTCCTTAGCCTGCTCTACCTGGATGGTGATGAATTTACTGGCCCCCTCACCGTCGCGCACGATCTTTTGGGCCAAGTCCAAGGCCGCCTCTTTGAGTGCTTTGTAGACCTGGGCGTAATAAGGGCTGGCCACCGAGTCTATGTATCGCTCTGACTGGCCCGTGGCGACTAAAATAAAAGAGTCGTTGGTAGAGGTATCGCCGTCGACGCTAATGCGATTAAAACTATGATTGGCGATGTCGCGGGTCATCTCAGCCAGCAATTTAGGATTGATGCCAATATCAGTACATAAAAAACCCAACATGGTGGCCATGTTGGGACGGATCATGCCTGCGCCTTTGCTGATACCGGTGATGTTGCACTCATGCCCATCAAGATCGAGTTGGGTGGAGTAGATTTTAGGTTGTGTATCGGTGGTCATGATGCTATGGGCAGCCTCATACCACTGATCATCCTGTAAATCATGGACTGCTTTGGGCAGTGCTCCCAACAGTTTTGGCATGGGCAAGGGCTCGAGGATCACGCCCGTAGAAAAAGGCAGTACTTGGCTCGGGCGCAAGTCCATGAGCTTGGCGAGCTCGGTGCAGGTTTGGCGGGCATCGGCTAGGCCGGGCTCGCCCGTGCCAGCGTTGGCGTTGCCCGTATTAATGACCAACGCGCGGATGTCTTGTTCTTTGTGTAGGTGCTGTTCGCAGACCTGTACCGGGGCGGCCCGAAATCGGTTGGTCGTGAATACCCCAGCAACCGCACTGTTAGGCGCCAAACGGAATACCGTGATGTCGCGATGGCCCTCTGTGCGGATGCCAGCAGAAGAGATGCCGATTTCTACCCCTTTGACCGGGTGAATGTCTTTTTTGTCCGGAATATGCAAATTGACTGCCATAGCACACCTATGAAGATCGATAAATCATAAAAACCGCAGCCACATAAAAGCGGGCCTCGTGTTGTCTATCATACCGTGAACCCGTCTGTGACGCTAAGTCTTGGCAGTCGTTGTATCACCATTGTTTGCCTCGTTCAGGCGCGCTCAGTGCATTTCAGATGGACCAATGTTTTAAGTTGGGCCAGCTCTTCTTGTAAAAGGGTGATGCTGGTTTGGGGCAAAGCGGAAAAGAATCGCTCAACACATTTTTGGTAGGCTTGGGCGATGATCGCGTATTGGGCCTTTCCTTTGGCAGTGAGAAAAAGCATCGAGCTGCGGCGATCGTTAGGCAAACGTTGGCGTTTGACGTAGCCCTCCTTTTCTAACTGATCCGTGATGCCGGTGATATTGCCATTGGTGACCAACATGTGTCGGGACAATGCAGTCATTTTCATGCCCTCGGGGCGACTGGCCAGTTGGGCCATGAGCTCAAAGCGGGGCAGGGTGGTATTAAACTCGCGGCGCAGGCAACTGCGGAGTTCGTTTTCTATCAATGTAGAGCAGCTCAGCATGCGCAACCAAAGTCTGAGTGCTGATTGATCATCCTGGGGTAGCCGACTTTCGAGGTCGGGTGCGTCGCTGAGAAAGGTATTGCTAGGAATGTCTTGGATTTTCATGGCATGACCTTTAGGTTTCGAATTCTAGTCAAGTCATTCTAGCGAGGCGTGACGCAGCCGTAGTTGCGAATGATCAAAGAACAAAAGATTAGGGATTCAATAGTGGATATTTAAAAAGCATCGCGGCGCCCCAGCGGGCGCGGTGATGCTTTTTAAGGTCAATCCATCGCAGGATTATTTAATGTTGGCAAAAGCCTTTTCAGCGGCAGATAAGGTCTGCTCGATAATAGACTCATCGTGGCGGTCAGAGACAAAACAA